>JACDEG010000183.1 GCA_013816505.1 Pyrinomonadaceae bacterium
ACAGGGTGCGTGCAGAGTATGCCCCGCGCATCGTTGCGGCGCGAAGCGACGAAGAGTTTTACGGCGAGTTGCGAAGGATGCTTAATGAATTGCGTCTGTCGCACTTCGCGATCTATCCGCCGGGCGCGTTAGACCCGGCGGCGAACGGCGGCGCGGCGAACGGCGATACGGGAATCGACCTGCGCTTCATTGACGGGCAGGCTCTGGTGACGCGCGTGCCGTCCGAATCAGCGGCGGCACGCGCCGGCGAATTGCGCCCCGGCTTCGTGATTAAAAAAATCGACGACGTTGATGTGGCGCAGATTCTCGAACGCGTCGACAAGGCCGCGATGCCGCCGGCTCGCAAAGCTGTCTATGCGACGGCCGCCGCGCTCAAACGCCTCGGCGGCCCGGTTGGAAGCAGAGTCCGCGTGACGTACCTCGACGCGGAAGACCGCAAGCGCGAAGCGTTGATTGAGCGTGCGGCGCAGGCGGCTGAGATGTCGCCAGTGTTCGGCAACTTTCCGGCGATGCCGATTGAGTTCGAGACGCGACGGTTGCGAAGCAACGTCGGTTACGTCCGCTTCAACACTTTTCTCGTCCCGTTGATGGAGCGGATTCGCGGCGCGGTGCGCGAGATGGGCGACGCGACAGGATTGATCTTCGATTTGCGCGGCAACCCCGGCGGGTTCGGCATGATGGCTCCGGGAATCGCCGCGATGCTCGTCACCAAACAGGTCTCGCTCGGCACGATGCGGATGCGCTCCGGTCACGTCAACTTCGTCGCGTACCCGCAGGCCGCGCCGTACACCGGGCCGGTCGTCGTCATCATCGACGGCCTCAGTCTCTCGACAAGTGAAGTGTTCGCCGGCGGGATGCAGGAGACGGGGCGCGCCAAAGTTGTCGGCGAGCGGAGCGGCGGCGCGGCGCTGCCCTCAGTGATTAAGAAACTGCCGAATGGCGCGCTGCTGCAACACGCCATCGCCGACTTCACGACACCAGCGGGTCATGCCGTCGAGGGGCGCGGCGTGACTCCGGACATTGAAGTGAAGCTCGACCGCCGCGCTTTGCTCGCAGGCCGCGACGTGCAACTTGAGGCGGCCATCAATTATATTTTGCGAACGCCAACGAAAGCGGTCAGGTGATTGCTGGCGCTTACGTAGCAAGGCAGGTCTGCTACATAAGTGTGTGTGCGAATCGGGTCCCTCAATACCAAAACATTCGTATGCGAACCATGAAGGACAAAAATTCGAAGATGAAGCAAGTGGTATCAGTTATCGCGTTTGTGGTCTTAGTGTCAGTCTTCACCTTGGCGCAGAAGCCGCCGGTGCAATCGCCGGGCGGCGCGCCAAAGCCTGCCAATCCGCAAACACCATCGCCAACAGCCACACCGCCGACAATGACTACGGCAACACCGGCGACCACGCCGACGGCGACGACCGCCACAGCGGCGACGACAACCGCGCCGATGCCGTCGGTCAAAAAGCTGCTCGACGACTATGTGAAGGCGATTGGAGGCGAGGCCGCCGTCCGCCGGACGAGCCGCCGCGTCTCGAAGGGCACAATTGAAATCATTTCGATGGGCGCGAAGGGCACGGTCGAGATTTTTCAGCAAGCGCCGAACAAGATCGCCCTCGTCACGACGCTGCCCGGACTCGGCGTGTTCAAAGAGGGATTCGACGGTACGGCCGGGTGGGCGCAAGACCCGTTCTCCGGACTGCGCGACAAGAGCGGCGCGGAATTGGCGCGGACGAAGCGCGAAGCCAGCTTCTATCGTGATGTCGAGATGGCGAAAATCTATCCGAAGATGGCGGTCGCCGGAATCGAAAAAATCAACGGTCGTGACGCCTACGTGATCGAGGCAGCGCCCGCTGAAGCAGGTTCGACGCCTGACAAATTCTACTTCGACAAAGAGACGGCGCTGATCGTCCGTTTCGACTCGATGAGCGTGACCCCGCAGGGCACGATTCCGGTCGAGGCCTACCTCGAAGATTACAAACCCGTCGACAGCGTCAAGATGCCATTCACGATGCGGCAATCACTCGCCGGCTCAGACATCATCATTCGCTTGACCGAGGTTAAGCACGACGCGCCGTCCGACGCCGCGAAGTTCAACAAGCCGACTGCGCCGTAGTCGATCAACAAGCGCGGCGCACTTGGTCATGATCACAGAGCCCGAAGGAGCATATTCATCATCGTGGAAATTATCGAAGACTTTTCGAAGTGGCACGAGAACTATCGCCGCTGGTCGCCGTCGCCGGACGCGATGGCCTCGCGCGACGAAATGCGGCACGACTATCCCGTGGTTGTGAACAAGCGGGCACCGTTCGTTCCGGCGCGGAGCGCATTGTCGATGCTCAACCTGGCACTGATTACTTCGGCGGGCGCCTACATCGACGGCACCGAAGGGTTCGACCTGGACGCGCCGCACGGCGACGCCAGCTTCCGCGAAATCCCCATCGAAATCGAGGCCGAGGATTTGCGCTGGGCGGCGCGCGGCTACGATCCGAAAGCGGTACTTGAAGACATGAACGCGCAGGTTCCGTTGGCACGACTCGCGGAGTTCGAGGGCAACGGTATCATCGGCCAGTTGAGCCCGGTCTTCTGGAGTTTCTGCGGGTTCATTCCGAGCGCGCAGCTTCTGGTCGAAGATTCGCTGCCGCCACTGGTCGACCGCGTCGTGCGCTATGAAGCGCAGGCCGCGCTGCTGATTCCGGCTTCGCGACTCTGCCACCAATCGATGGCGCTGGCCGCGCGCGCCCTCGAAATCGCCGGCATCCCGACGATGATGATTGTGGTCGAGCGCGAGACCGCCGAGCGTGTGCGACCACCCCGCGCGGCCTACTACGCCGGCGAGTTCGGCTGCGTCGCCGGGCGTCCCAACTGGCCGGAGCACCAGCGGCGCGTGCTCGACGAAGCGCTGCGCCTGCTTGAGCCGATGGACCAGAGCGGTATCCACAAACTCACCGTCGACCTTGAAACGACGGTCGAGATTGGGCGCGGCGAGAAGTGAATGGAGTTGCGTGTTAAGCGAGGGAAATGCAAAGGAATCAGGAAGCTTCAGCTTGCCCCGCACCGGGCGTGCGACTGGCGGTGTCGAACATGATGGCGTTTGCGATTACCGCAGCAGCTTCATTCCTGCTCTACCCAGAATTCATCCGGTCAAGGCTCGTCAAAATCTACGCGCCCCCAGTGCGAACGGTGCTGACAAAACTTTGTGACGGGAATGCCGGGCGGCGACCATCCGTTCACGACGTTGAATTCACGTGGCCCACATGTGGCGTCACGCTCCTGACGCGCGCCAGCACTTCCTCGACCTGCGTGAAGTCGAATGGCTTGGCGATGATCCCGTCGGCGACCTCTTCCCAGTTGTTCCGAGAGTCGCCGTCCTTGCCGTGGCCGGTGACGATGACGACGCGCGCGCCTGATTGGCGACGGCGAACCTCGCGCGCGACCCCCCAGCCGTCCATGCCGGGCATCGACAGATCGGTGAAGACGATGTCGAACTGTTGTGTGTCGAGCGCCTTGATTGCCGACCCACCCCCATCCACCGCTATGGCCCGGTGACCCAGCGCCTGCAGCATCTCCGTCATCGTGTCGCGCACAATCGATTCGTCGTCAACCACTAGCACCGCAAGCGAGTCCGCTGCCTGCACTGTCGTCCGGCGCGCACCTTCGACGATGAACGGCGGCGGGCATCGCACGAGCGGCAGTTCGATGGTGATGACGGTGCCGCTCCCCGGCTTGGACGCGACGCTCATCCGCCCCTGGTGGCGTTCGATGATGCCGTAGCTGACGAACAGGCCGAGGCCGGTGCCCTGTGCGCCTTTGGTGGTAAAGAAGGGTTCAAAAATCCGTCCGCTGACTTCAGCCGACATCCCCGCGCCGGTGTCCGCAAAGAGCAAACGCAGACGACGCGCACCGCGACCGCCGAGCCGTTGTGTGCTGATCGAAAGGATGCCGCCCTCCGGCATCGCGTCGACCGCGTTGACGATCAAATTAACGAACACCTCGCGCAATTCAGAAGCGCTACCCTCGGTGAATAACTCCTCCACCGTGGCGTCGAGCCGCACGTCGTAGTGCAGGCCGCGCGCGCGGGCTTCGTTTTCCCAACGCGTCCGCGTGATCTCGACCGCGTCGCCGAGCAGTGCGCCGACCTCGAGCACATCGAACGCCTCGTCTTCCGTCTGGCGCGCGAAGGTGCGGATGCGGCGCACCGTCACGGCGGCGTCCTGCGCAGCGGTCTGAATGATCTCAAGCCCGCGCGTCAACTCGGTGTCGAGCGTCATGCGTTGCAGCAACTGCGCGCGTCCGAGGATCGCTGCCAGCGAGTTGTTGAAGTCGTGCGCGACACCCGACGCGAGCTGTCCGAGCGCGCGCAACTTCTCGGACTGCGCGGCGCGCTCGCGCTCCTTCTTCTGCTCAGAGATGTCACGCGCGATGCCGAGCACGCCGGTCGTCCGCCCGTCGACTACCAGCGGCGCGTTGTCGACCATCGCGTAGCGCACGTTGCCGTCGCGCGTCACGTAACGCATCTCGTAGTTTTGTGGCACGCCGCGCAGCGCCTCCGCGAAACAGTACGCCACCGCCTCGTGGTCGGCCTCGAAAATCAGATCAAGGTGGTGTCGGCCAATGATCTCCTCCGCCGCGTAGCCGGACATCGCGACGGTTTTGCTATTACACCAGAGGAAGCAGCCCGCCGGGTCCAGCGCGTAGATGGCTTCGCTCGCGCTCTCCATAATGCTCGTCAGCAGCGACTGCTGCTCGCGCGCCACCGCTTCAATCTTGCGCAATTCGGAAAGGTCGCGCACGGTGCAGACCGTCCCCTCCAGCCGCTCGCCGTCCCTGACGGGCTGGGCGGTGACCAGCAGCGTGCGGTGCGAGCGGTCGGGAGTGTATTCAAGCGTCACCGCGCGGCCCTCGTCCGACGCTTGATCGACGACGCACCCGCCGCCGCCGCCACGGAAAATGTCGCAGCAACCAGCACCGAGCAAATGTTGCGGCGAGGTCTGCCGCAGCACCGCGCCGGCGTGGTTGACGCGCAGTAACCGGCGCGCATGACCAAAGATGAAAACCCCGTCCGACATCGCGTCAAAGGTCGCTTCCCACGTCTGCTTGCCGCGCGCGACCAATTGGAACAACTCCGCCTGCGCGACGCCCATCGCCAGTTGCGCGGCGACCGCCTCGACCAGCGCGACCTCGTCCTTCGTCCAGCGACGCACGCGGTCAGTCTGGTGAATGCAGAGCGTGCCGCGGAATTGGTCCTGGATGATTAGCGGGCACAGGATTTCCGACCGCGCGCCGTAGGTATGGGCCAACCGGCGCACCTGTGTTTGCAATTCCGGCGGGCCTTCATGGTGGTTAAGCGCGTCGTTCACCACCAGCGATTGGTGCGTGCTGATGAGGTGATCGCCAATCGGGTAGGCGTAGTTGATCGTCAGGTCGGCGATGCTTGTGACTCCTTCGGCGAGGTATTCGTGTTCGACCGGCGATTCGGGTCGCGACGGGTCGTACGGGCGTAGGTAGACGCGCGAGGCGCGGAGCGCGCGGCCAAGCTCGTGCGTCGCGGTGTGAAGGACTTTCGGCAGATCGAGTGAGGCGCGGATCGCCTGGCCGAGGCGGTTGATTAAGGCTTCGCGCACCGAGGTCGATTCGGCACGCTGGTAAAGTTCGGCTTGGCGAATCGCGATGCCGGTCTGGTCCGCGACCGCGCGCGCCAACGCGACATCCGACTCGCGCCAGTGGCGCAGCCCGCGCACGGTCGAGACGGCGAATCCACCCATTAATTCTTCACCGATGGTGATTGCTATGTACATGATCGAGCGCGTCCCAAATTCGCGCAGGATGTGCTCGTAGATGTAACGGATGCGCTCGTCCTGCGCCACGTCATCAAAAGCCAGCATACCCTCCCGCTGAATCTCCTCGATCAGACCGCTGACCGCGTGAATATCGTACTCGCGCCCCGCCGGGGTCACGCCGGGCGCGTCGTATTCGGCGACGTTACGCGCCGTTCCGGCCTCGCGGTCGAGCATGTAGATCATGCAGCGGTCGGCGCCGAGGTGGGAACCCAACTCGTCGACGGCGGCGCGAAAAACCTCCGCCGGGTCGAGCGAGCGGCGCACCGCGCGCGTGATGCGATTAATCAACGCCTCGCGCTCGGCCTGGTGCGCGAGCACCTCGGCAGACTGCTGCTGTGCGAGGAGTTGCGTCACTTGGCGCGCGAACGCGACGACCGGCAGCACGCTCTGCCGGTCGGGCGCGCGCCCCGACCGCGGGTCGTCGAGCGAGATGAAACCGATGCACCCGCCGCCGCGCGTCGTCAGCGGGACGAACAACTCGTCGCCATCTTTCCAACGTCCCACCCCGGCAGTGACGGGCGACCGCGCGAGCGAGGTTTTGAAGCGTTCCGGGAAAACACGGTCGAGCACCCGGTGGTGGCTCGGCGGATAGTAGGAAGCGAATCCGAGTTCGCCCACTTCGATGCGCACGCCTTCGGCGATGAGTTGACTCATCGCGTCGCGCGGGTGCGAGCCGGCGCTGATAAGGGCGACGAACGCGGCAGAGATATTGGATGAGTACGACAGCACGCGCGGGCGATACGGCGCGTCCTCAGTGAAGAGCGCCACGAGGCACGTGCGATAGTCGGTGATGCGTGTGATTGAGTCGGCCAGCCCGGTGAAGAGTTGCTCGACTTCGAGAGGGTCCTCGACCGCTGTCGCCAGTGCGGTCAGCGTCTCCAACTGTTGAACGGAGGCGCTCAGCCGCCGCTCCGCCTCGACCCGCTCGGAGGCGTCGCGCACCGTGCCATGCACACCGACCGCGTGCCCGCGCGGGTCGTGGACGAGCTTCATCACCGATTCGAGGTGACGCGGGACGCCGCCGCTGTCGGTCACATGATGAATCGCCCGCCACGGCTCGGAAGACAAACGCTCGGTGAGCAAGGTGGCGTGGCCGTGATCCTCGACACCGAAAAGTTCCTGATAGTGCTTGCCGACGAGCTCGGCGGCGGGGTGGCCGAAGAAACGCGCGCCGGCCTCGTTGATGCTGGTCAGGTGGCCGTCGAGTCCGGCGGTGTAGATAATCTCTGCTGCCTGTTCGACGATGGCGCGGAACTGGCGTTCGATGTGGTAACGCTCGGCGAGGCGCGCGACCTTGACGAGTAACTCCTGCCGGCGGAAAGGCATTTCGAGGTAGTCGTCGGCGCCGGCGGCGAGGCCGATCAAGTCGTCGCCCGCCTCCTTGCGCCGCGCGCTCGCCAGCAGCACCGGCGCCGAGGCGGTCGGCGCATCGGCTTTGAGCCGGCGGCACAACTCGATGCCGTCCATTCCCGGCATCACCACATCACTGATAATCAGGTCCGGCTCGATCTTGCGGGCGAGGTCGAGTGCCTCGGCTCCGCTCACCGCCGCGACCACGCGGTAGCCTTCCCGCGCCAGCGCCGCCTGCAACAAGCCGAGTACTTCCGGCTCGTCGTTGACGACCAAGATCAAGGGACGTGTTCGTGGAATTGATAGGCTGAGGGTTGTCATCGGCGAAACGTGTGACCCGCACTGAAAGACGCTTGCACCTGAATCGCGTCAGAAGCATAGACTAAACTCCGGCTCCCCTCAACCTTCAGCTTCCTCAAAGCAACAAAGCAAAGCCCCGAGTCGGAGAGCGCAAACGACTCAGGACCTCGAAGTTTAAAGGATGGACGATTAGGATTACGGTCGCGGCGTGATGCTCGCTGAGGTCGCGCCTTTGGCGAAATAGCCTTGACGATATGTGAGCCGCAAATTCTGTTTGCGCAGCTCCGGGTTGAGCACCTCGATCTTCACTTGGCGAAACGTGCCGTCCTTAATCTTCCTGGTCGGCGAGTAGGCAACCAGATACTGCGAGCGCAGTTCCTGTTGAATCTGCGCGAAGGCGGTGCGCAAATCTGTCTCGTCGCGCGGGAAGTAGGCGCGCCCGCCGGTGCGCTCGGAGAGCTTACGCAGGCTGGACTCCTCGATGCCGTAGGTGTACCGGTCGCCGATGCCGACCGAGTAGATCACTGCATCGGCTTTGATCGCACGGTCGATGGCCTCGCTCATCTTCTTCTGACTCTTGGTGTCGGCTCCGTCGCTCAGCAGGATAATCGCGCGTCGGGTCTTATCAGAAGATGCCGTCAGCACTTCTTCGGAAGTGACCCAGATCGCGTCCCAGAGCGCTGTCCAGCCGAGCAGCGTCTGGTCAGGCCCGGCAATCGGCGGCGTGCCACCGACGACGATGCCGCCGCCGAGGTAGCCGGTCGGCGCGATGTACTCGACGCGGTCAATCGCCCGTCGCACGCGTTCGACGTTGCCGGTCAGTCCCTGCTCCTGCACGATTTCACCGGTGAACGAGATGACCGCCACCTCGTCCTTGCCGGCGCGAATCACGGCGTCGACGAACGCGCGCGCGGCGTCTTTCTCTTCGGGCAGCGTACGCTCCTGCGAGCCGCTCGTGTCGATCAGGATGGCGAGCGACAGCGGCCGGTCGGTCTCGCGTTGAAAGGTGAAAATCTCCTGCGGTACGCCGTCCTCGATGACGCGGATATCTTCCTGCTTGACAGTCGTCACGAAGCGCTTGTTTTTATCGACCGCGGTGAATAGCACGTTGGTCAAATCGGATTCGACGCGCAGCACTTCGTCGTCGTCGAGCGTCGTATCATCGTCGCGCCGGGGCCGCGGCGAGTTCTGCGTCGGCGTTGACGATGGCGTCTGCGTCGGTCGGGCCGCCGGCGCTCCTCCTTGTTGCGGTTGCTGCTGCGCGTGTTGTGGCCCGACGACCGCGCCACCGGAAAGCAGCGCCATTACAACGAGCGCGAACAGCGCAACTCTCATCATCTGACTGCGATAGAGCATTACTTTCAAACCCCTCTCGATGAAGTGACCGTGCGAATCGACGAATTGGAAAGTCATCAACTAAGCCGAGCGAACGGATCACGACCTTTCAAAACTGAAAACTGAAAACTGTCCCCTTCCAACCTATCTACCTGACGGTATCATTGACTGCGGTGTAGCCGTCGCGCGTGCGGACTTTCAAGCCGTCGCGCTTGGCAGCGAGTTTGACCTCGATCTTCCGCTTCCTGCCGTCGTAGATGTTGTTCGTCGGGCGGTATGTAATCAGATACTGCGAGCGCAATTCTTTCGCGATCTTTGTGAACGAGCGTTCGAGCGCGATGAAGTCTCCGGTGAAGAACGCCTTGCCGCCCGTCTCTTCACACAGGCTCTCCAAATCGCGGTCGCCGCGGTCGGCAACCTGGCCCGCCTCGACGCCGGGCACCGTGCCCGCGAATCCGGCCTTCGTCGAAATCGCGAAGACGATGGTCTCGGTGCGTTGCGCAATGTCAATCGCCTCGCGCAGGCTCGCGCGGCTATACGTGTCGTCGCCGTCCGTAATCACCACGAGCGCACGCCGCGCTCCCGCCAGACCGCGCATCTTCTCGTCGCAGAACTGCCACACGGCGTCGAACAGCGCGGTGTGATGGCCAGGCTTCTTGACGCCGTAAACAGCTCGGTCAAGCAGGTCGAGCTTGTCCGTGAAGTCCTGATGCAGCTTGATCTCGTCGTCGAAGGTAACGAACGCGACACGATCCTTGCGCAGGCGCACGACCGTGTGGATGAAGTTCATCGCCGCTTCCTGCGAGAACTTTATCTTCCCGGCGGTGGACGCCGAAGTGTCCATCAGCACGCCGACGTAAACCGGCAGCCGCTCGAAATCGCTGTTGAAGGATTGGATCGTCTGCGGCTTTTTGTCTTCGAGGATAACGAAGTCTTCCGCCGTCAACCCCGGCACCGGCTGATCCTTTTTGTCGATGACGGTAATCGGCAGGCGCACGATATTGATCGTCACGCGGTTCGTCTCATCAACGTCCTGTGGTGTGGTCGATGTCGCGGGTGAAGTTGTTGGAGACGCCGGCGGGCGCACGGGCGTTTGCTGTGGCTGCGGGTTTTGGTTGACCGTCGATAATGCGAGAGTTGCCCGCGGTGACGGCACCGGCGGCGCGCCGAACGGCAGCAGCGCCAGCGCAAAGAGCGTCAGTGAAATGATCGTGATTCTCATAAGTTCTTGAACGGAGCGCGAGAAGGGGAAGCCGATCCCGACTGTAACTCGACCGGGCAGCCGTCTTTCGATGTTTCCCGCGCGGAAGATCGTTGCTTTTGGTTGCGGCCTGCGGAAGGGACAGTATAGCAAGCGGGACGCGCGGCGGACTAACTGTTAACCGTCTCCGCACCCTTTCGCGCAGTCCTCCGCTTGCGAGTCATCATCTCAATGTCGTCGCCTCAATTCGGCGTGCTTTGATTCATTCCCTTAAGATGTCAGCGAGGGGTGCTCCAGGTCTTCGAGAAGTGCAGCCAGTTCGCGCGGTAACGGTGCGGTAAAACGCATCGCCTCGCCGGTGCGCGGGTGGCGAAAGCCGAGTTGCTCGGCGTGCAGAAATTGGCGTCCGAGTCGTGCGATCAGCGAGCGTGGGCGCGCGTCGGCCATGTTTTGGTCGCGGCCCGCGCCGTATGCTTCGTCGCCGACGACCGGGTGCTTCAGCCACGCGAGATGCAC
>JACDEG010000654.1 GCA_013816505.1 Pyrinomonadaceae bacterium
GGCGACACCTGCGTCAGGCCGGCAACTCGGGCGTCTTCGTCTGGGTGCCGGGAGAGGCGCTAAAAGATTTGAAGCCCGACGCGCTGCCGCAGTACGGAATCGAAGTGCAGGCTCTTGACCACGGATATGCAGAGCAGTACGAGAAACGGACGGGTAAGAAGGGCGATTGGTTTACCACGCACGGCGATGTTTTTCCTGTGGGCAAATCGAAAATGAAACTCTTTCCCCCGACCTCGCCCAACGGCGCGCGCAGCTTCCCCCGGAAGCAATTCAGTAAAGGCGTCGGCGAATGGAACCACTACTATATCCGGTGCATCAACGGGGAGGTGCGACTGTGGGTCAATGGCGAGGAAGTCTCAGGCGGAAAGGACAGTGAGCCGCGCACCGGCTACCTGTGTTTGGAATCGGAAGGTTCTCCAGTGGAGTTTAAGAACATCCGAATCCGCGAGCTGACATAATCAAAATTCTTTTAGGCCGCATTCGATCAACGCCAAGGCGGAGTATTTGTGTCCACTATATTCATCACGTCAGATGCCATTCGGTATTACATCTCAGCGTCGGCGGGCGGGCTTTCTTGCGCCTGATTCTGCCGAGTCAAACTGCCGAACCATTCGCGCAAGTCGTGAAACCCTTTGAAGGTCACGACCACGTAAGAAGTGATGGTCGCGACATCGGACGAAGTAACACGAATCAACCAGTCATGCAGGTTGCGCGGGTCATACCTCTCACCACACGCATCATGAATTGATCGTAACCTGCACCCGTGCGTAGACAGCGGCGACGATGTTCTTCGCCCGGTCGTCGCCCTCGGCCTCAGCGACCACGCGGACGATTGGCTCGGTGTTCGAGCCTCTGACGAGAAACCACGCGCCCGGCAGCGTGACTTTCACGCCGTCACGCGTGTCCATCGGGTAATTCGCGTACTCATCGCGGATCGCTTTCAGCACCGCCCCGATTTTGTGCGAAGGACACGCGAGCTTTTCTTTAATCATCCGAAAACGTGGAAGGGTGTTCATGACTTCTGTAACACTCAACTTTGTCTCGGCCAGCAAGTGAAGGATGAGAGCCATGCCGACGAGGCTGTCGCGCGCGAAGTTGATGCGCGGGTAGATGACGCCGCCGTTACCCTCGCCGCCGATGACCGCATTCACGCGCTCCATCTCGTCGGTGACGTTGACCTCGCCGATCTTGGACAAGGAGAGCGGACAGTTGAAACGCTCCGCGACTGACGCGAGCGCGCCGGTCGTTGAAAGATTGGCGACTACCGGGCCGCGCTCACGGCCCAGAGCGTAGAGCGTCGCCAGCACCAGCGTGTAATCCTCGCCGATAGGCGTGCCCTCGTCGGAAACGACGGCGAGGCGGTCGGCATCCATGTCCTGTGCGAAGCCGATGTCAGCCTCGTGTTCGCGCACCGCCGCACAGAGGTCGCCGATGTTTTCCGGCAGCGGCTCCGCCGGGCGCGGGAAGAGACCGTTCGGCGTCACGTTGAGAGCGACGACTTCCGCGCCGAGTGCTTCGAGCAACTTCGGGCCGACGATTGAACCCGCGCCGTTGCACGAATCGAGCACCACGCGCAGAGGCCTCGCGCGCGGCGGCAACGGACCGAGTGCGTCGAGGATAGTTTTGATGTGGATATCGGTCGCCCCCGACACTTCTTCAAACGTCCGCATCTCCGCCCCGGCAATTTTCGTGTACTCGCCCTGATGATAAATGTCGAGCATCTCGCGCGCTTGGCCCCCGCCGAGGAATAGACCGCTGGGGCCGATGAACTTCAGCGCGTTCCACTCCGCCGGGTTGTGACTCGCGGTGAGCGCGATGCCGCCGTGCGCGCGATATTGACGCACCATCAACTGCACGGTCGGCACGGGACACACGCCGACATCAATGATACGGCAACCGCTCGACAGCAATCCGGCGACGACTGCCTGCTTGACCATCTCGCCCGACGTGCGCGGGTCGCGCCCGATGACAATCGTCCCCGACCCGGTGTACGTGCCGAAGGCCTGCGCGAAGCGCGTCAAAAGCATCGGCGTCAGCGAGTCGCCCACGACGCCCCGCACGCCCGAAATGCTGATTTTAAGAGTCGGTATTGCTCGCATAAATTTACAAAGTACTGAGTACTGAGTGCTGAGTACTGAGTGCTGAGTACTGAGTGAAAACATTGTCCTCTTATCTCAGTACTCAGCACTCAGTACTCATCACTTTTTCAGTCTGTCGCGTGCCCAGTTGAGTAGGCCGCGGGCGCGCGTGTCGTCTTCGGCTTCGGCGATGAGGCGGATCATTGATTCGGTGTTGGAGACGCGGGCGTGGAGCCAGCCGTCAGGGAACGACACCTTGATGCCGTCGGTCAGATCATGGGGCAATTGTTCCCCTTCGACGGCGTTGCGTAATCCTTGCAGAATTGAGTAGAGCTGATTGGGCGCGACGTTGACGTTGTGCTTCAGTATCGTCAGGCGCGGCAGTTGTTCCACCATTGCCGAGACTTGTTCGCCGGTGCGCGCGAGGTGTTCGAGGATGAGGCCGATGGCGGCGGCGCTGTCGTGCGTCGAATGAACTTCCGGCACCGCGATGCCGCCGCTGCCCTCGCCGCCGAGGACGGCACGGTGTTCAATCATCGCTTCGGAAATATAAGCCTGCCCGACCGGCGTGCGGACGACGCTTCCGCCGTGACGCGCGGCGAGTTGGTCAACACAGCTGCCGGTCGAGACGTTCGTCACGATTGTGCCGGGCCTTTGTCTGAGACGCGCTTCGGCGGCGAGGGCGAGTGTTAATTCTTCGGAGAGCGGCTCGCCCTCCTCGGTCACGATGCCGAGGCGTTCGCCGTCCGCGTCGTGGGCGAAGCCGATACGAGCGCGCCCCGCCTTGACCACTGCGCGAAGCTGCGCCATCGTCGCCGGCTTCGGCTCCGGGTTATGCGGGAAGGGCGCTGCTATATCGTCGTTAACGGCCAGAACTTCGCAGCCGAGTTCTTCGAGCCAGCGCGGCATGAGCCGCGCAGACGCGCCGTTGCAATAGTCCACCGCCACCTTCAAACGCCCCGCCCTTATTGCCTCAACGTCGAACGCGCCCTTGAGAATTTCGAGATGATGCTCAATCCCGTCCCGCTCTTTAACTTCCGTCTTAATCTTCTCCCATGTCGCTTTGGCAAACTCGCCCTGATGAAAGATGTCGAGCAATTCCTCAGCCTGCGTCACGTTGAGATAAAGGCCGTCAGCGCGCACGAACTTGAGCGCGTTC
>JACDEG010000655.1 GCA_013816505.1 Pyrinomonadaceae bacterium
ATCCAGGAGGCCAAAGCCGCTTCCGCGCTCAACCACCCGAACATCATCACGATTCATGAGATCGGTGAGAGCGACGGCGCGTATTTCATCGTCACCGAGTTCATCGACGGCGAGACGCTGCGCCACCGGATGGCCGCCGAGAGCCTTCCCTTGCCGGCCGCGCTCGAGATCGCCGTGCAACTCACTTCCGCCCTCTCCGCCGCCCACGAGGCCGGGATTACGCACCGCGACATCAAGCCGGAGAACGTGATGGTGCGACCCGACGGGATCGTCAAGGTGTTGGACTTCGGTCTCGCTAAGCTAACCGAGACGCCGGCTCTCCCAATTGATTCTCAAGTTTCTACACTGGTGAGGTTGAGCACCGAGGCCGGGATGGTGATGGGCACGCCGGGCTACATGTCGCCGGAGCAGGCGCGCGGCGAGAGAGTGGACGCGCGCACCGACATCTTCAGCCTCGGCGCAATGCTGTACGAAATGGTGGCGGGACGAGCGCCGTTCGCGGGCGCGACGACAAGCGAGATCATCGCCGCGCTGCTGCGGGACGAGCCGCCGCCGCTTGCCGCAGCGCCGCCCGCGCTGGCACGCATCGTCAGCCGCGCGCTACACAAAGACCGCGCCGAGCGTTTTCAAACGGCGAACGAGATGCTCGCTGACTTACGGCGGCTCAAACAAAACTTAGACAGCGAATCCCATTCCCAACGCTCCGCGCCGCCGGAAGGGGGCGATGAGACAGCGACGGCGAACGTCGCCGCTCGTTCGACTGCGCCGCGCGCGGGGCGGTTGCGCGGCAGCTTCTCAACGCGCCGCGCCGTCATTTACGCCGGCGTTTTGATAGCTCTGACGTTAGGCGCGCTCGGATATGCGTGGCGTTGGCGGCAAACTTCAGTCGCGCCGCAAACTGAAATCAAATCGCTTGCCGTGCTGCCGCTTAAATCGCTCGACGCGGGTGAAAATTATCTGGGTCTGGGCATCGCCGACGCGGTCATCAGGCGGATCAATCAGACGGGCGAGTTGATCGTGCGCCCGACGAGCGCCGTGCGCCGTTATCTCGACGAGGACACGGACGCGCTCACCGCCGCGCGGCAGTTAAACGCCGACGCGGTCCTCGAGGGAAGCGTCCAGCGTACCGACGACCGTTTGCGTGTGAGCGTTAATCTGTTACGCACTGCGGACAGCGTATCGTTGTGGTCTGATAACTTCGATATGCGGATGACCAACATCTTTACGATTCAAGATACGGTGGCGCAGCAGGTTGCTTCTCGTTTGCATCTGCAACTCGATTCGTCGCAGCAAGCTCGCTTCATGAAGCGCTACACGTCGAACCCCATCGCTTATGAATTTTATGTGAAGGGCGTTTATAGCTTCGACCAGCGCGGTTTTGGCGACAAAGCTAAACCGCAGGCGGAAGCGACCATTAACCTTTTCAAAAAAGCGATTGAAGCCGACCCGAATTATGCGTTGGCGCACGCGCAACTCGCCTATGCTTATGCATGGGCGGGGCAGTTTATTGAGCCGACCGAATCGGCATGGGTAGAGCGCGCAAAGGAAGAGGTCAACCGGGCGCAGGCGCTCGATCCGCAACTAGCCGAAACCCACGTCGCGCGTCATTACATTTTGCGGAGCGCATATGAGGGATGGCAAATCGAGGCGGCGATGCGTGAATTGCTCTTAGCGCAACAACTCAATCCAAACGCTGGCAACTACGAATTGGGAATTCTTTATTTGCATATCGGGCTGGAAGACTTATCTGACCGCGAATTGCAACGCGCGTTAGACATTGACCCGACCAGCGAAAACGCTAAAAGAGCAATCGTCGCCTCATACGTGAATGCAAACAGATATGATGAATGGCTCGTCGCTCAACAAAAATTCTTCAACCGCCAACCTGATGCATGGTATCTCATGGGGAAGGGACGTTCGGACGAAGCTCAAACGCTGCTCGAACAGGCATTGGCGAAAGAGCCTGATAACCTGGATGGGCATCGCCTGAAAAGCATCCTCTTAGCTTTGAGGGGAGATTTTCGCGCGGCGGAAGCGGAGATTCCTTTCCTCCTCAGCAAGCGGTCGGTCAAAGCCTTCGACTATCATCATCTTACTTACGACATCGCCTGCGTCTATGCGCTGGCAGGCAAGAGTGATGAAGCCGTCAAGTGGTTAAGAGAGACCGCCGCCACGGGGTTTCAATGTTATCCCCTGTTCGAGCGCGATCATTATTTGAACCGCGTCAGACAAGCGCCCGAATTCATCCAGTTCATGGCGGAGATGAAAGCGCAGAATGAAAGGTACAGGCGCGAGTTTGCACAAACACCGTGAGGATTTTGCGCTTGGCGATTGTTCGACACATTTTCAGGCCGTCGCCGAAGGCAGTGTTCTATGAAAGGGACGTGTCAAAGAAAAACTATCCCGACGCTGGCGACCAACATTATTCTTCGACCGCCAGCCAGAGACGTACCCGTAAACCACGCGACACGACTTTGGCTTTTACACCTCTGTTTGAATTACTTTTTTACTTCCCGAGAATTTGCCTTCTATTGAACTAAGCCACTGGACCACAAAAATAGAACCGTGTTCAGTACTTTTTTCTTGATTACTTTGATCTGCGGCAAGAGTCATCGCTTCACCTCCGCCGCCCAATTCACCACGACGGTAATAGGGGTCGTGCTGGCCTGCTCCACCACCGACCTCACCAGGAAACGCTGACCATCTGCCGTCACCGCGTAACTGATCGCGAAGGGAGTAACTTCAATAGGACCGTGAATCACGAAGAGCGGCTTGGGAACCCCCGCTTCAAACGTGCCTTCAGTCTTCACCTCCACGGCCATCAGTTTGCCGTCCGCCAGGTAGAATAACTCGCGGCCGTCACGCCGCCACCGCGGCTGGTTTCCGCCGCCGGTCGAGACCGGCCACTTGCTGCCAGCTGCCGGGAAGCTTTGCACATAGACTTGCGTGGTGCCTGATTCATCCGAGGTGTAAGCGATCCACTTCCCGTTCGGAGAGAACCGCGCCTGCGATTCATTGAATTCGGTTTGCAGCAACGGGAACGGCTGCCGGTCTCCCTCCAGCGGTAAGACCCAGATGTCTTCTTTCGTCTTCGGATCGCGACTCCGGTAGAGAATGAACCGCCCATCCGAGGACCAGTCAGCGGGAAATTTCGGGTCATTAGACTTGAGCAGCAGCTCATCGCTGCCGGCGCCGCTCGTCGCTTTCTGATACAGGTCAGTGAGGCCGGCCC
>JACDEG010000656.1 GCA_013816505.1 Pyrinomonadaceae bacterium
ATCAACGACCACGAACTCGCCGCGCCGTTCGCTCCCCTGATGCATGAGTCGGGCTAAGACTTCCTTTCCAGTGCCGGTCTCGCCGCTAATCAGCACGCTGGAATTAGAGACGGCCACACGCCGGGCGAGCCGCATCAATTCGTCGGTTTTCTGCGACCAAGGATAAATGCTTGACGTCGTCTCCGGCGGGGCCGGACGTTGCGCGGGTGAAGATGAAGCCACCACCTGACGCGCGCATCCTCGTAGTCGCGCGAGCGTATCCGCGTGACGGGAGTTCTTGAGCAGGCGGTCCGCGCGCTGGTAAATATCCAGTGATTTTGCTGCGGCGAGATGCTCATACAACTCTTCGAGGAGGGTGATCGCCGCGCGCCCGGCGCCCTCCGGGTCGCCTGCCGTTTCGGCCACCTTGATTGCCCTCATAAAAGCCGCCCGCGCCAGCTCTTGGCGTCCGAGCCGGGCATGAACTGTGGCGTGTGTTGTCAACGCTTCGCTCAGCAGCGCTTGCTCGCCGCCCTGTTCGAAAGTACGTACGGCCGGAGCGATGACCTCCTCGGCATCTTCGATTCGACTTAATGCCAGCAACGCGCGAGCCCGGGCCTCGTCTACCTGCGCCGTGTGGACCGAATCACGCAGTTGAACGAACAATCGCCGGGCTCGTTCAAAATGCTCGAGTGCTTCGGAGAATCGATCGAGGGTGAAAAGCAGGAAGCCGACATTATTTTCTATCGCGGCACAATGACGAGGACTGCCGGCATGCTCGAAGTGAACGCTGGCGGCAGCGTATTCGATCAGCGCGCGGTCGACGTAATCTCCACGTCGCTCCGATGTGCCCTGGGCACGAAGGGCCAGCGCGAGTTCATTATGGTAGTGCCCGTGGACGGCATGATTGCGAGCGCTAAGGAGCGGCTTCGACTCTGACAATATGCGCAAAGCTTCGTACGGGCGGTTGGCCGAAGTCTCGACTGTTGCGAGGCGGATCGCGGCAGTGGCCTTCAACTCGCCGTTCGCCTCCGTCAATTTTGAAAGTGCGTCGTGCAGATTGACGCGAGCTTCGTCAAAAGCGCCCTCCCTCCAGTAACATTTCGCCATCTCGACACGTGCTTCCGCAGCGCCGACCCGATCACCCAACGCCTCAAACGTTTCGACGCTGGCCGTAATTAAATCCTTCGCGATCTCTTGTCCGTCAGGAAACTGCTGACTGCTGGCGATATGTCCCGACAATGAGCCTGCCCGCAGCAGGACCGAAGCCGCTGCCAGTTGTCCCAAGTTGCTGGTCTCGGGTTTCTCCCCTACGCGTTGCCATAGATTGCCCATCGCACTTCGCGCAGCTTCATACTCGCCCGCCTGCTCAAATTCTTTGGCGTAAGCGCAACGCAACTGAGCCTTCTCATCAGTGGTTAGTGATGGATCTTGCAAGCGACTATCGATTTGTAGGTGTAAGTTCATATGGTTAACCCACTTCCTCGATCTGCAAATAATCTGCAAAATAGCAAAAAAATTACTAATAAGAGTATTATCTGCAAATTCAACAACTTAACGGTCAGCGAAGGGCGCTGACCGGACCCAAAAACCATTTTGTTTCTTAGGACCACCATGAAAAACATACGACATCTCAGCGGCGCTTCCATCTTAACTTTCGTTTTAACTGTGAACTCGTTAGCCGGTGAAATCCACACCGGTAGAGCTGAACAGTTCCCCTCATCTGACTTTGGTCAGATAGCTGAACTGGCGATATTTATGCTCCTAAACATTCTGACCGCCTATTAAATGACGTCAACATAATATTAAGCGAATAGCCGACGTGATGATGACCTCGCGCGCGGCCCAGGATAAGTGTGCGTAAGGGCATCCAATTTAGTAAAAGTTTTATGCCATACGAACAGTAAATTTTAAGCTCGTTTTTTTTTAGCCTTATTGCTTTTAATCGTATCTTTCTTGGCTTCGTGAGGCGGGTGCACGATCTCATCATCGTTACGGACTTTACCAGTATGACTCACTTTGTTGGAGCGATGATGCATGGCTTGATTCGAGTGAGTTCCGCTGTTAGCGTACTGCTGTGAGAGCATCTTGAGATACAAAAGAGCGTCATCCTGTTTATCGTCCGGCAGCGTAGCGACGTACTCGGCCGCGCGTTCCGGGCGGGGGTTAACAACTTGTTTCTTGGGTAAATAGCCTAACGCAATAAGGATCTCCATTTTCGACACCTGCAAACACTTGGCTAATTTCTCGATAGTTTTGAGCGATGGGCTGTGTGTTCCCCCCCGTGAGGTCGTCGCCTCATCATTAGCGAGGTTGCCAATATAGGCGGCACTTAAACTCGTACAGCGCGCCAGGTCGGCCTTTGATAAATCCAGGTCAACCAGCCGCCGGCTGATGAGTTCACCAAGAGTGTCGTACATTTCAACCGAGAGTTTACGCTTCACGGCTGAACTAAGAGTAAAATAATTATAAACCGCTGGTTGACAGAAGCGCAACTGTTGGATTAGTGTTCGAATGACAACAAGGATCTTTCCCTTGATAAAGCGACTTTGTCAATTTACTACAATGCATGGATCGTTACGACGCGCTCACGGCAACGCGCGAGCGCGAAATCCGACGTTCCTTGTTTATAAAAGTGTTATTACAGGCGGAGGGGCGATCTGCTCCAATCAGACGCCCGCGAGAACGCAAAGGTCTTCTTAACTCGATATAACCGCAGCATACACACGAGCAAGTGAAGTTCAATCGATCAACCGCAGATTCCAGACCGGGACCGCCTTCGCGGAAGGTTGCCCTCACGTCCCTCAAGTTGAGCCAATGGCCTTCCATCATCGTCAATATTACCGACAACACCCCGCCAATTCGTGCCCTTAGAAACGAGATTATGGCAGTTGCCCATGATTGGTTGAACGTGTTCACAAGTCACTCCAACACTGCAAAGCGCCCCAAGGTACATCTAGACATGTCGCTTCCTGAGACCCGAAAAGCGGGAAGGTGGTATGCGCAATAAGATTCTACAGATAACCTCGAAGATCATTCCTTATGTCCGGGAACTCCGGCCAATCGCCAAAAGCGTCACCGGCTGTTTGCTGATGCAACAACTTGATTTCCACTTCGCCAAGTATCCCCACGGCTACTACAAGTTCCTGGAGCCATGCCACAACTCCAAGTCTTACAAGCGGGGGCAGAGTTGGCAGGAGGAACTCGGGTTCAGTGCCGACGAGTTCCGGACGGCCTTCGACAAGATC
>JACDEG010000184.1 GCA_013816505.1 Pyrinomonadaceae bacterium
CGAGGACCCTGGGAGGATGCCGGTGGTGGATCGGATCGCGTTGGAGCGCGCGGTGGCGGAGTTGCCGCCGGGGTATCGGTCGGTGTTCATCCTGCACGACGTGGAGGGGCACGAGCACGAGGAGGTGGCGCAGTTGTTGGGGTGCTCGGTGGGGACGTCGAAGTCGCAGTTGCACAAAGCGCGGATGAAACTGCGCACCCTTCTCAGGCAACAGAAACCCCCGAAGAAGTAGTTCGAAGAAACTGATTTCCGATGGCGAAGCAGGCTCAATCATTCCTGATTGAGCCTGCTTCGCCGTTTTCGATTAACAATAAATTTCTATCCGAACTGTTGGTTGACTTCACCTCGGATAGTGGTGGAGCTAATCGTAATCGGGTAGATCATTCGATGTCCGCTCAGTAGTTGCAGCTTGATTGTATGAGCGACCTTGATCCAACGCACTAGAGATGGCCGTGCGGCGCAGATCGTGGGGCGAAACTCTTTCGATGCCAGTGAACTCTGACCACTTCTGCACAATGTTACGCGCCATCCTTGTCGAAAGTGGTTTCCCGAATTCGAGCGTCCGATAGTTTGTGTGAGGTTGAAATAAAAAAGCGTCTGCTCCGTCGCAGCGTAGCGTGCGGCGGCGTGGAGCGTCTACCCGAAGGTATTCAACAATCGCCGTCCTGACCTCCGCCGGGAGAGGAAGGCTTCGATCCCGACCCCCTCGTCCTTTAAATTTGATC
This sequence comes from Pyrinomonadaceae bacterium, assembly GCA_013816505.1. GTDB lineage: Bacteria > Acidobacteriota > Blastocatellia > Pyrinomonadales > Pyrinomonadaceae > JACDEG01. Next base: position 726 of record JACDEG010000184.1, read on the forward strand.
GTCCACCGACCGCGATTCCATCTAATCGAAGACGCCCGTAACGAACAGGCCTCGCTTACACGCACGCCGAGCTTTAACATCACCAGCAGGAGAGCGTAATCCCGCGCGCCGTCGGGCTTTTGTCGGTCAGGTCCGGAGAGCAGACGGTTGACATCCCTCGTGTTCAAAGCCTTGCTCAAAGTAGCGACCTCGACCTTGGGTGGCGGGACGAAGCGCGTCGCTGCGGGGTTGGTCGAAAGGTGGCCTTCGGCCTTGAGAAATTCAAAGAAGGAACGGACGACCGACATCTTCAAAGAGACGGTCGCCGCCTTCATACTTTTTTGTTGAAGATGATCGCGCCAGAAAAGGACATGGCGCGTTGTGACGAGCGAGGGATGGATATTGCCCACGAACGCAAAGAACTCTCGCGTCACACGCCGATAGGCACGTCTCGTTTCTTCAGAAGCTGATCGTTCACAGAATCGCGCGACAATCTTCGGGTCGAACTTGGGTTGTTCGGTGCGCGTCTTTGATCGTGGAATGATCGGTATCTTGTTTGACATGAATAACTGCGGAGTGATGTCAGGGCCTTCTAACCACCACCTTAAACAACCCAAATCATGAATGACAAACGAGAGTCCGTCAATAGATTTGAAAGCGTGACACGCAGTCAAAGATGGACTTTGATTGAGGATAATAGTTCCAAGCAATGTATCAACAAGTAAAAATTGCTTCGCCAAATAATGCAATGGCAATGCAATGCAATTGCAACCGTCGGCAAACCGGGGCTGTGTACTATGTGTCCCTCAGCAGTTGATCCTTCTGGGGAGTGAAGCTACAGGCAGGCCACGCTCGTCGTGGCCGGAATTAAGGGCATTTGGGCTAGGGGGAGCCGGATGCCCTTTCTTTTTTTGTCTTGTAGTAGCTTCTCAGGTGCCGAGCTGTTTTGCGCACTCCAAATCGATGTTGCCTCAATAGTGCGAGTTTTCGCGCGACAGAATAAACGGGCGTTAAACTGTTCTCAATATGAAGCAGCGTGGAAATTCTTTAGAAAACTGTTGATCTCTTCGAAAGCATTTCCTAGAGTTTTCTCGTTGGCAAGATAAACCATTCTGAAATATCCATCCCGCGGGTCAGCTCCGAATCCGGAACCGTGAACGACGAGAATGCCGGTTTCCTCTAAAAGCTTGAGCACGAAACTCTCATCGGTCTCACCTCGCAAGTCTTCAACTTTAATCATCAAATAAAATGCCGCATCCGGTACGATGCAGCTTAGCCCTGCCGTTTCTCGCGCGAAATTCACGGCCGCATCGCGCCTGCTTTTGATCTCCTTAAGAAAACTTTTTTGGAAAGCGGTGTCGCCTTCAAGCGCTGTTTGGACGGCGTACTGCGTGATCGTCGGCGAACATAGGCGGCCGTCAGCGAGGGTGGTGACTGCCGGGATTAGATTGCCCATCTGCTCGGCGTGCGTGAAGCGCATCCAGCCCACGCGCCAACCAGGTATGAGGTGCGTCTTCGAAAGACTCTCTAGCGTCACCACCGGGAGACCCATCGCTTCAGCGATCACTGATGCCGACCGCGGTTGTTCGACGAAGCAAAGCTCGCGATAAACCTCGTCGGAGATGACCAGCAGTTTTCGCTCGTGGGCGATTTGAAGAAGCTCGGCGGTCACGGCATCAGGAGTGACGGAACCCGTCGGGTTATTCGGGTTGATTAAGACCAGCGCCCTGGTGCGCGAGTTTATCAGCGGCAGCAAGGAGTCAGGCGATAGCTGCCACCCCGCCGACCCATCCAGTTTGTAGTATCGAGGCACGGCGCCCAACTTGTTAAGAATCGCCGCGTAGATCGGATAGCCGGGCGCGGGCAATAGCACTTCGTCCCCGACGTTGACCAGTGCCGACAGCAAAAGGTCCGCCGCTTCGGACGCGCCCGATGTCATGAAAACGTCTTTGGCCGTGGTGGGTGCTCCGAGTGCGGTCGCATAAGAGGCGACGGCGTTTCGCGCAACGGGAAGTCCGGCGGAGTGCGTGTATCCGGTGAAGCTATGCCGCGCCGCTTGAGTGACTGCTTCGATGACGTGTTCCGGAGGTCGAAATCCGTGACTCTGCGGGTCACCGATGTTGAGGTACAACACTTCGCGTCCGAGCCGCTCCTGAACCTCGGCTGCGCGCGCTAGATTGCGAATCGCGTATTGAAAATTCTCCGTTCTATTTGAGCCGACAATCATCACTTATTCCTTCCGTTTAGGCTGCGCTTCAAGGCGGGCACTTCGCCACCGTTTTTAATCATCTTGCATTAAGCTCACTTAATGGTTGTATAAAATCGCCGCTCATGTCTTGACCTGCCTGACAATATAGTGTACAAGGCATCCGTTATGTTGTCGAAGAGGTTGGCCGCTGAGCGATACAAGTAGCGCACATGCCACCGGGATGGTCGATCACGACTCTCAAAGATAAATGGGCTTTTCAGTTCACGCGGAAGTATTGCACCAAGGCGGGGGGAGGGCAATGGCAACTGTAGCGAAAAAAGAAAACAAGGTCGAACGGGTCAAACGCGAGCGAGACGCACTCGATTGCTTTGATGATCTGTTGACTTACGCGCGCAACGGGTTCGCCGGCATTCCTGAAGACGACCTTGACGTGCGCCTCCGATGGTACGGACTCTACACCCAGCGGCCCGCTGAAGAGGGCTATTTCATGCTGCGGATAAAAATCCCGAACGGGACACTGCGGCCACAACAACTCGAAACCATCGGGCAACTCTCTGTCCGATACGCACAGGACACCGCCGACGCCACCACGCGCCAGGATATTCAATTACATTACGTCAGGATCGAGGATGTGCCGGCGATATTTTCTGCGCTTGATGAGGTCGGCCTAACGACGAGCGGCGCATGCGGCGACATCACACGGAACGTGACCGGTTGCCCGCTGGCAGGTATCGACCGGGCGGAATTTATCGACGCCGAACCTCTCGTCGAAAAGGTTCATCAGCATTTTCTCAACAACCGTGAGTTCTCTAACTTGCCACGAAAGTTCAAGATCACGATCTCCGGTTGCTCACTGTACTGCACCGGTCATGAAATTAACGACATCGGTCTGGTGGCGTTGCGACGTCCCAGTGGCGAAGTCGCGTTCGATCTGTGGGTCGGGGGCGGACTCGGTGCCAAAGAGCGTTTCGCGGATCGGTTAGGCATTCACCTGACACCCGACGAGGTGGTCGAAGTCTGCCATCACCTGTGCGGGATTTTCCGTGACCACGGCAATCGCGATTCGAGGGCGCGCGCGCGTCTCAAGTTTTTGCTGGCCGAGTGGGGGCCGGCGCGCTTCCGCGAAGAACTCGAACGGCGTGTAGGCCACAAACTCACCGATGGGGATGCGCCGCACGTGCCTGCCAGTTCCAACAGCGCTCATATCGGGATTCACGCACAGAAGCAGACCGGGCTGTATTACGTCGGAGCAGCGACGACCCGTGGGCAGCTGAGTGGTCAGGGTTTAATCGCGCTCGCCGCGCTGATGAGAAAGCACGGCGCATCCCGCGTGCGCCTGACGACGACACAGAACCTCACCGTTCTGGACGTGCCTGAGAGTGAATGTCAGGCGCTGGCTTCGGCTCTGACGAAACTCGACCTCCACGTCGCGCCCTCGGTCTTTCGCACCGGAACGCTGGCCTGCACCGGTAAAAGATTCTGCAAGCTCGCTGTCACTGAAACGAAAGATCGCGCCTCGGAATTGATCGCGCATCTCGAAGAGACGCTCCCGGAATTCAACGCCCCGTTCCGCATCAGTGTCACCGGTTGCCCGAATAGTTGTGCTCACTATCAGGTGTGCGATGTCGGTTTTGTCGGCGACCATATCACGACGCCTGAAGGGAAGCGTGAAGCTTATCGCGTGTATCTCGGCGGACACCTCGGCGACGATTATGTATTCGGCCGTGAGCTTGACCGAAAGGTGCCGGCGGATGAGATTAAGTATTACGTCGAGCGTTTGGCGCGCTCATACCTAGAACGACGCGCCAACTCCACCGAAGCCTTTCCGGCATTCATCGCGCGCCACAGCGCTCAGGAATTAGAGGTGTTGGCATGAACGAACCTAAGCGGCGTGCAATTCTCGTCGTCGGCCACGGCAGCCGCCGCGAGGAGGCGAACGAGGACGTGCGTACCGCCGCGCGGCGAATCGGCGAACGCGGAGGCTTTAACCTGATCGAAGCGGCGTTTCTCGAAATCACAAATCCGAACATTGGCGAAGGCTTCACACAATTGGTCGAGCGCGGCGCACAACACATCATCGTGCATCCATACTTTCTCTCGCCGGGGCGACATACACGCGGCGACATTCCCGTCGACGTGCGCGAAGTCGCTGGCAGACATCCCGGCGTCAGCTTTCAAATAACCGAACCGCTCTGCGCGCACCGTCTGGTGATCGACGCCTCCATCGAGCGCATCCGCGAGACTGAGGACGCAGAGACTTTCGCCGCACGGGAATTGTCGGCAGTACAAACCGGTAAGGTCTACATCGTCGGGGCCGGACCGGGCGACCCGTCGCTGCTCACGGTCAAAGCGCGTGATTTGATTTCAGCATGTGACGTGATCGTTTATGACTACCTCGTTAACCCGGCAATACTGAGTTACGCGACCGACCGCACGGTGCGAATCTACGTCGGCAAAGTCGGCGGTGGGCGGCAGACTCCGCAAGTTGAAATCAATGAGTTGCTCATCACACACGCGCGCGCCGGTAGTAACGTCGTGCGACTAAAGGGCGGCGACCCATTCATCTTCGGGCGAGGCGGTGAAGAGTGCGAGGCATTGCGCGAAGCCGGGATTTCTTACGAAGTCGTCCCCGGAATAAGCTCCGCCCTAAGCGTACCGGCCTACGCTGGAATTCCTCTGACACATCGCTCGCTCGCATCATCGGTGACGATTTTGACCGGGACACACGCCGGTGACATTAGAACCTGTGAGCAACCGGCCGGACTTTATGCAGCAGACACGCTGGTGATTTTGATGGGCATGAGTCGGCTGGTGGAGATTGCCGCGGAGTTAATCGATGCCGGGCGCGACACTGAAACACCCGTCGCCGTCATCCGCCGCGGCACTTACGACATTCAGCAAACCGTCGTCGGGACGCTCAGCACCATCGCGGAGGATGTCGAAAGCGCCGGGCTGCGCGCGCCGGCGGTGATCGTCGTCGGCGAAGTGGTCAGACTGCGCGAGAGTCTGAAGTGGTTTGCAGAGCAAGAGGTGCGCATCCCTAATTTCAAAAGCGCCTATTTCGAATCACCCGTTACGATGAGCAATCTTGAGGGAGTGTTTCTATGAGCTGCGTGGTTGAAGCGATTAGTCTGAGCACACCGGACGAAGTGCTCAAGGAGCTGTCCGACGAATTCGAGAGTTGTCCACCGCAAGATGTGCTCCGCTGGGCGCTCGCCGAGTTTGGTCACGATGTCGCCTTAGCCACCGGCTTCGGCGCGGAAGGGTGTGTGTTGGTGGACATGCTGGCCCGCATCGATTCGCGTGCTCGCATCTTCTACCTCGACACCGACGTGCTGTTTCCTGAAACTTATGAATTACGCGACCATCTTGCGGCGCAGTACGGCGTCAAGTTCGAGCGCCACGCGACGACGCTGACACTCGACGCGCAAGCCGCGCGGTACGGGGAAAGACTCTGGGAATCAAATCCGAACGAGTGTTGCCGAATGCGCAAGATCGAGCCGCTGAAAGAGGCTCTGGCCGGACTTGCGGCATGGATTACGGCGATCCGACGCGACCAGTCGCCGGCTCGTGCGCGAGCCGGAATCGTGGAGCGCGACGCTAAGTTCGGCGTCCTGAAAATTAATCCGCTCGCTGCCTGGTCATCGCGCGACGTGTGGAATTACATCTTCAAACACGATGTCCCGTACAACCCTCTGCACGACCTCGGGTACACGTCCATCGGGTGCCAGCCATGTACGACGCCAATCGCCGACGATGAGGACCCGCGCGCCGGGCGTTGGCGTGGCAAGTGCAAAACTGAGTGTGGGCTGCATCAGTGAAGCGTGGACAAAAGTGTGTGTGAAGGCGATGGTGAATCAGGGTCAAATGATTATTCGGAGTATCGGGCGGAGTTCTATTTTCATTCGTGTTGATGGTGCCGCAAATCATGTCGGCTCATGTTAAGAATCATTGGAAAATGTTTGCCCTTAATGAATCGACCCGAGAACTTGAACTCATTGCGGCGCGCGTCGTAGAGTGACGTCATGAGCGAACATCAATCAACGAGGCCGGAACACCAATCTATTAAAGTTGAGTTGCCGCGCAATCTCTTTCGCGGCCAGGTTGCCATCCTCACTGGAGGGTCACGCGGCATCGGACGCGAAACGGCGATCAGACTCGCCGAAGCCGGAGCCAAAGTCGTCATCAGCTATTTGAGCAACGAGCAGGCAGCTGAGGAAGTCGTCAGCGCGTGCGCCGCTTTCGACGCGGAAGCAATCGCCGTGCGAGGCGACGTGAGTGATCCGCGCCAAGCGAGCGCGCTTGCCGAAGCGACGCTTGCGCGATTTGGGCGCATCGACTTGTTGGTGGCGAACGCTGGAATTTGGGAAGGGGCGCCGGTCGAAGAGATTTCCGAAGACCTGTGGGACAAGGTGATCGACACCAATTTGAAAGGCACCTGGGCGCCGTGCCGGGCCGTCGTTCCGGAGATGAAAAAGCAGAGGCGCGGTACTATCGTTATCGTTAGCTCGACGGCAGGGCAGCGCGGCGAGTCCGGATACTCGAACTACGCGGCGTCGAAGGGCGGACAAATCAGCTTCACCAAATCTCTCGCCGTTGAACTCGCGCCTACGATCCGCGTTAACTGCGTCGCGCCGGGCTGGGTCGACACCGAGTTGAACAATTCAGTCTTCGGCGACACGGCGTACAAGCAGCAAGTGATTGACGCCGTGCCGCTGCGCCGTATTGCGACCGCTGATGACGTGGCTTTAGCGATCATCTTTCTCGCGTCCGATTGGTCCCGGCACATCACCGGCGAAATCCTGAACGTCAACGGCGGCGCCGTTCTCTGCGGCTGAATCGGCACACTGCTCGACGCTTGGGTCTTGAAAAAGAATCCGACCGACACACGCCCGCCGCCCAACCCAACACCCGACCGACGACCGGCATCATGGCCGGAAACGGTCGCAGTCGATGTTGTACTTCAACACCTTGTAACCGATGATGCGCTCAGTCGTGTCGAGCAGCTTGGCAGCTTTTTTGCGGTTGCCGCGCGTGGATTTCAGCGCGTCCTGGATAATGTCGCGTTCGAACGCCTCAATGGCCGATGCGAGCGTGAGCCGCGTGATCGTGCCCGACCCTTCGGCGGTTTGCAGCGTCGGCGGTAAGTGATGCCCGTGAACCACGTTGGTTTCGCAGACCAGCACGGCGCGCTCGACGGTGTTCTCCAATTCGCGCACGTTGCCCGGCCAATGATAGGAAGTCAGCATGTCGATGGCCGGCGTCGAGATACGTTTGATTGGCTTGCTGTGTTCGCGCGCATACTTTTCAAGAAAGTGATCGGCCAGCAGCAGGATATCCGTCTTTCGTTCCCTGAGCGGCGGCATGAAAATCGTGAAGACGTTCAGCCGGTAATAAAGGTCTTCGCGGAATTGCCCTTCGGCGATTGAGCGTTCAAGGTCCTTATTGGTTGCAACAATCAGACGCACGTTGATCTTGATCGTCTCTGTTCCACCCAGGCGTTCGAACTCGCGTTCCTGAAGCACGCGGAGCAACTTGATCTGAGTCGATAGATTCAGGTCGCCAATCTCATCCAGGAAAAGCGTCCCGCCATCAGCCAACTCGAACCGCCCCTTCTTACGAACCTGCGCACCAGTAAACGCACCCTTTTCATAGCCGAACAACTCCGACTCGATCAGAGTCTCCGGCAGCGCCGCGCAATTCACTTTGATGAAAGGCTTGTTGGACCGCAGCGAGTTGTAATGAATGGCGTGGGCGATCAACTCTTTGCCAGTGCCGGACTCACCACGCAGCAGAACCGTCGTGTTGCTCCGCGCAACCTGCGTCACCTGCTCGTAAACCTGCCGCAGTGGACTCGAATTGCCGATGATGTGGCCGAAGTCGTAACGCTCGCGCAATTCCTGTTTGAGATGAATATTTTCGTCGAGCAGTCGCTGTTTGTCGGCTTCGATCAAGTGCTTGACCTTGAACGCCTGAGCGACCATCGAGGCGACGATGGAGAGGAATTTGGTCATCATCTCGAGGTCACCGGACGGCTCATACTTGATGTACGCCCAGAGCACGCCGATGGGTTTGCGATGGATCGTGACGGGAACGCAGATGCAACTCATCTCATGGCTCAAGGAGACGCTCTTTCGCTGCTTGCCGTTATTCGACTCGTGGAGAAGCGGCTCGCGGCTGACCTGCGGAACGACGACCGGCCTGGCGCTCTGCGCGACGCGCCCGAAGACGCCTTCGCCGAGCCGGTAGTTGGCGCGTCGCACCACGTCTTCCTTGAATCCGTGCGATGCCTCGACGCAAAGCTCTTCGGTCTCCGCGTCGAGCAGCATAATCGTGCTGTGCAGCATCTTGTGATGACGCCACAGCTTTTCAAGCACGCGATGCAGGGCATGCTTCAAGTCGTGTGTACCGGCGAGCGATTGCCCGACATCAAGCAACGTCGCCAACTTCCGCGCCTCAAAAGTTATGCCCGAATCAACGTGTCCTGAGGCGTCGTGGCGCGTTACGTTAGGATTTGGTCTTGTGAGTTTTGTTGGTGGCATACAAATCTTAAACCATTAGTTCGCCTGGATGCGGCAGCGTCAACCGGTGACCGGCAGCGCATCCCCGTCTTGTTAGTGTGCCTCACTGATATGGAGAAGCACATCACTTCGGCGTAGAGAAGAGTGGGATCGTAGAGACGTTAGTTAGTTAAGTCAAAATTATTAAATTAATAGTTTGATAAATACTGCGTGCAATGAAAATTGCTGCAAAAATCACAGATGATTACAATAATGTATCTAGCTTCATCCGAAACAACAAATTCGTAATCAAACTAAATACTCAGTAACAGCAATGGGTGTTCAGCGCAAATGCGAAAACTACGAATACAGGTGTTTGTTGTTAATCACACCATTGGCGGCTGATCATCCGGAGGTGAGGCTACGTCGACCGAACTAATCCGGACTTTAACAGTCGACCGGACGCTGACCTCGGCTACAAAATTGTAATCCCTTAATGCGTTTCTAACATAATTGTTATTCGCTCAGATGAGCACTTCACGCAGAGAGGCTGCTTGATGATCCGTCAATGAAGCAGTCGATGGCAAATTCTTTGAAATTTTGCGGGGTGTCGAGTGCAGTCGGGTGATGACTATTGGATGGCATCAAAATTGTAGTGACGACATCGTAATGACGATGGTGATTCTTACAAGACATGTGCTTCTGCCTTCAATTGCCCGCTCAAGATTTGACGATAGATCAAGTTAAGAAAGGGCCACCGCGAAATCACAGCAACTTTTCTGGAACAGGTTTCGCGCGGCGAGCGGATCAAGTCAAATTGGAAAAATTAAGTGGTCAGCAGATTAGGATGATAACGCGAGGGCATAAGCTTCAATTGATATCCAAGTGCTAGAGAGCGTTTCGTTCTACTCGTGACTTAAGCGTGGGTCTGAAAACTCTCTTGCGAAATGCGCCCCGCCTGCAATCATACGGCCTGCCGGGCGCACGTCTTAATTCAACTGAAAAGCTCAGGAGTCGAAAATGATTCAAACAGTCCCCACA
>JACDEG010000657.1 GCA_013816505.1 Pyrinomonadaceae bacterium
TCGTTCACCTATCCTGAACTGCTGTGAACTAAACTTTCGCGAACACAATCACGAGCGCAAACAGTACCAGCGATTCGATCAGCGCGAGGCCGATGATCATCATGATCTGGATGCGTCCGGCGGCACCTGGATTACGCGCCGCGCCTTCCACCGCCGACGCGGCGATGCGCGATTGGCCGATGGCTCCAGCAGCAGCCGCAATCGCAAATCCGAACGCGGCCGCGATCTTGCCATATTTCTCTTCGGTTGATGCGTTGTCTGCGGCGGCCTGAATGGCCTGTGCGAGCGTCGGGGCAGCGGTCATCAACACGCCGACCACGGCGAAAAACGCCATTCTTGATTTACTCATAAGTCTTCACTCCTTTGAAGAGCCTGCTCAGTTCATCCAAAAGGAAGGCAAGAGAGATTGAGCCGGATTGGATCACAGTAATGTGCAGCATATTATTTCGCCCACATCCGGTATACAGCCGCCCCTCGTACAACGGCGCTCCAGCGATGCCGGCATCACCACCAGCCATCATCATCGAAGGCTAAAATTCCACACACCGTTCGCCCATCTCAACTCGATTTACTCTTTCTTTCCCTTTAAACATAAGTTTTAAAACCTACGTTCCAACGTGCGCGGGCGCGTGTGCCGCGTCGCTCAAAAGCGCGAAAAGCATGGATCAGAGGCCAGATGTCAGATGATGGATGTTAGATAGTAGCTTTTGATTCACGTCCGACATCCAGCATCTGACATCTAACATCTTTTTTAAGTCAGCACCGGCGCGATCACTCCATCGTCGGCGGCGTGTGCGTGACTGGTGTCGTGTTCGCCGTGATGCTCATCATGCGGCGCGTGCGACACCTCACCGATGTAAACCATCGAGAGGAAGATAAAGATGAACGTTTGAATGAACGCGACGAACAATCCCAGAGGCATTAACAGCACCGGCACCACCCAGTAGGTGTACGGCGGAAACAGTCCGGAGATATTGCCGACCACCTGCTCGTCCGCGAAGATGTTGCCGAAGAGACGGATGCCGAGTGACATCGGGCGGATTAAATTACTAATCAATTCAATCAGGAATAACAGCGGCGCAATCCCTAAGACCGGCCCGGCAAAGTGGCGCAGATGTCCGAACAAGCCGTTCTCTTTAATGCCGATGTAGTTGTAATAAACGAATGACGAGATGCCGAGCGCGAAGGTGACGCTGGTCGAAGCAGTCGGCGGCAAAAGTCCCGGAATGAATGCCAGCAGGTTCGAGACAAGGATCAGCATTCCGAATGTTGCGACGACGGGAAAATACTTCAGGCCGTGCGGCCCGATCACGTCGGCGATCAGGTCGCGCACTGCCAGCACGCCGACTTCAAGTGTCTGCTGCCCGCCCCCCGGCTCGTCTTCGGACAAGGCGCCTCCCTTCAGAATCCAGATCAGCGCCACCGTGATAATGCACGCGATGATGAACATCACGGTGTACCACGGCACGGCGTTCTCCGCGGTGTACGCGCCGAAAACTGTTTCCGCGTCAGTACCGAAGTTGGCGAAAATTTTATCCCAGACAGGCTTCGTGTACTCAACTTGAAAATGATGGATGGGTTCGCCGATGTAGTGGTTAACAAACTCGACGATCACCGGCGTACCGTGCCCGCCGCTGTGTCCGGCCTCTCCGCCCTCTGCTGGTGCAGCCAACAATAACATTATTTACTCATCTCCTCGGTTCACGATAACGAAGTAAATTTGAAGCAATCCTTCTAACACCAACGCCGCCGCAAACGAGCACATCCCCAGCAACGTGGCCGGTAGCGACACAAGGTTCAGCAGGTACGCAGCGGCGACGATTGCACCGACAATGAAATAACGAAGGACATAGCGCGCGACTCGAATTTTCGGTCTCGTCCCCGCAAGATCGGGGGCGAACGCCGCGGCGAGGGCGGTGCGCAGCCAGTGGTTATTCAGTACCGAGAGGACGCCGCCCAGCAACAACCCGCTCGTGATGCGCCACGGCGCCACACCCGCGCTCAGCACGACGGCGACGGCGATCACAATACCCGTATTGCGAAACAGGCGCTGTTCCAGCACCGCCGGGTCTTCGTCCGCCGTCCGGGCGCGATGTCTCATACTGTTAGCAATTTGGCTCATCGCAGAACGGGTGATTTTACACGCCGTATCGCACGCTGTCGAGTTACCGGGGCGGCGTCATTTACGAGATTTTTGAGATTACGCGAATGAATTCGTAGAAACCGACGACCGCACCGAGGACGATGCCGCCGACCACAAACCACGGACTTGTACCGAACCAGCGATCCAACACCCACCCGATAAACAGACACACCACCACTGCGCCGACAATCGCAAACGCGGCGGCGTACACCAGGCCGGTTTTGCGTGTTACTTCCTGTTCGTCGTTTTCCGACATCAGAGAAATGTTAACGACTGAAGGTTTGATTCTTCGATTCCGAAGCTCAAAAGCGTGCGCCGTTAAACCAAGCCCCATTCTTTGAGGACTACCAACAGCGGCGGCAATTGTTCCTGCCACAGCCAATCAACTTTAAGGCGCAACCCCTTCAATACGACGCTACGAAAGACTCCGTCTTCGCCGACTTGCGCCGGGTGATAGATGCCGTCATCGCCGAGCATGTAAAACTCCGCCTGCTTGCGCACCGGGTCGATCAACCAGTATTCGCGCACGCCGCCCTGTTCATACTCGTAAAACTTTTCGCCCCGGTCGCGTGCGCGACTCTCCGGGCTGATGATCTCTAAAGCCATGTCAGCCGGGCCGCTCAAATGCGCATGCTTGATTCGGTCAAGATGCTCGCGGGACACAAAGATTAAATCCGGCTCGCGGCCCGGAAGGTTTGTCCCCGTCTTCATCTGAAACGGCGCGGAGCGAACAACGCCGAGTTGATAGGCTTCGGCAAAGTGGCGCAGCAACGCAGTCAAAAAGTCTGCCAGATTTTGATGTCTGTCTGAAGCCGGACTCATAATGATCACCTCTCCTTCAACCCACTCGGCACGCACGTCCTCATCCAGCCAGTCGAGAAACTCCGTGTAGGTCATCTTCGGAATCGGCATTGAAGTTACGGCCGGTGCCGCTTGCGACTTGATCTCGATTTCCTGCGCCATAACATTAACTCCTGAAAGAATCTTGGTGCTGCTTATTCTACCTTCAAACCTGTCTTCTCTATAGCTGTTTGCAATTACGTGCGCCCGTTTAGAGGCGGGCTGTGCCCGCC
>JACDEG010000185.1 GCA_013816505.1 Pyrinomonadaceae bacterium
GAAACTGCCGCTGTATCTAGGCTTCTTTGAATTCGTGCATAACGTGCGCAAACGCGGGAAAGCACTCTTGGGATCACTTCTCGCGCTGTTACTCGCGTAACTCCCTGAATCGGCTATTGAGCCAAAACAATTATGCCAATGTCACGCACACGTAAAGTCGTACTCATAATTTCCGGACTCCTGCTGACCGTCGTCGTCATCGCCGCCATCGCCGTCCTGTTGCTGATCGCGGTCTTCAGAAACTCGCCGCCGCGCATCGCCGACAACAGCGTGCTCGCTTTAAGCGTCAGAGGCTCGATGCCCGATTACGCCGCCGAAGACCCCATCACTAGCCGTTTCTTCGGCGCGCCCGATCTGTCGCTTAATACTTTGGTGACGCAACTCAAGAAGGCGAAGAACGACAAGCGTATCGGCGGGGTGCTGCTCGAAGTCGAGTCCAGCGGCGTCGGATGGGCCAAAGCCGACGAACTGCGCGACGCGATTGCCGACTATCGCACGTCGGGCAAACCCGTCTACGCTTTCATGGAGTACGGCTCGGACATCGAGTATTACATCGCGACCGCGTGCGACCGGGTTTTTGTCGCGCCCGCCGGCGATTTGTACATCAACGGGCTGGCCGCTGAAGCAATGTTCATCCGCGGCTCGCTCGATAAGCTCGGTGTCTACCCCGACACGTTCCAGATCGGCAAGTATAAGAACGCCATCGAGCGGTACACGCGCAAAGACATGTCCGAAGGCCAACGCGAGACGATCAATGCAATTCTCGACGACCAGTTCGCGCGCTATGTCGACGCGGTCGCGAAGGCGCGCGACAAGTCGCCCGAAGACGTGCGAACGATGATTGACAACGCGCCCATCGGCGCACGCGACGCGCAGACGGCGGGGTTGATCGACGGCGCGCTGTATCGCGACGGTGTGGACGATGAATTGAAGAAGCGCCTCGGCTACAAAGACTCGGACAAGCTGCGTCGGACAAAGGATGCCGACTACCGGCAGGTGTCCCTCGACTCGCTCGGGTTAAACGACGGCGAGCGTGTCGCCGTGATCTTCGCTGCCGGCCCGATAGGCCCGGGCAGTTCCAACGACGGCTCCTTCGGCGGCGAGCAGAGCATCGGCTCCGACACGTTGGTTAAAGCTCTCAACGACGCGCGCGACGATAAAGGTATCAAAGCCATCGTGCTCAGAGTGGACAGTCCCGGCGGCGGCACCTACGCCTCCGACATCATCTGGGGCGCGGTCGAGTCAGCGAAGCAGAAGAAGCCGGTCGTCATTTCGATGGGCGACGCGGCGGCGTCGGGCGGTTATTACATCTCGGCGACCGCCAGCAAAATCGTCGCGCAGCCTTCGACCATCACCGGCTCCATCGGCATCTTCGGCGGCAAGCCGGTGCTGAAGGGTTTTTATGATTGGATCGGCGTCACGACCGAGTACGTGACGCGCGGCAGGAACGCCGGCATGTTTCGCGAAACCGAGCCGTTTACGCCGGACGAGCGTGCGAAGTTCGAAGAGAACATGAAGAAGTTTTACTACGACGCCTTCCTGCCGAAAGTCGCGAAGGGACGCAACCGCGATGTCGAGTACATCGACTCCATCGCGCAGGGCCGCGTCTGGACGGGAACACAGGCGATGGAGCGCGGCTTAGTTGATGAGTTCGGCGGGCTTGATCGCGCCGTCGAAGTCGCCAAACAACTCGCCAACATCCCCGCCGACAAGAGCGTGCGCCGCGTCGTCTTTCCCGCGCCACGTTCTTTCCTGCAAGGGTTCTTCGGCGGCGATGACGACGAGCGCGGAGATGCCAATGCGATGAGGGCTCAGCAGCATCAGCGCGCCGTCCTCGAAGCTCTGCCTGAAGACGTGCGCCGCACACTCAAGTACGCCGCCCTCTTCGACCGCATGCAGCGCGGCGAAACGATGGCGCTGATGCCCTTCGAGTTGAAGATCAGATAGCTGTTGGAAAGGGGTCGGGGGACAGGGGCCGGGGGCCGGGCCTAGTGAGCGGAAAGCAGTGGGTGGAAAGCGGAAGGCGGTCGGGACACGAAAGAGGTCTTGACTGCCTTCTGCTTTGGGTTTTGTACTACCTGACCCCCGACCCCTATCCCCCAATTCTCTCCATTCCCCCCATGTATGGGCGCAGCGCTTCGGGGATGATGATCGAGCCGTCGGGCTGTTGATAGTTTTCCAGGATGGCGAGCCACGTGCGACCGACGGCGAGGCCGGAGCCGTTCAGCGTGTGGACGTATTCGGGTTTCGCGCCGCCCGCACGCCGGAAGCGAATCTGCGCGCGCCGCGCCTGGAACGCTTCGTAGTTAGAGCACGAAGAGATTTCGCGGAACGTGTTCTGCGACGGCAGCCACACCTCGATGTCGTAGGTCTTCGAGGAGCCGAAGCCGATGTCGCCGCTCGAAAGCACGACGACGCGGTAATGAAGCCCGAGCTTTTGCAGAATCATTTCAGCATCGCGCGTCAGACCTTCCAACTCGTCGTAAGAATTCTCCGGCAGAGAGAGTTTGACCAACTCCACTTTGTCGAATTGATGCTGGCGAATCAGCCCGCGTGTGTCGCGCCCGTAGCTCCCCGCTTCGGAGCGGAAGCAGGGCGTGTACGCGACCATCTTCATCGGAAACTGCGCGGCGTCGAGCACCTCTTCGCGATAGATGTTTGTGACCGGCACTTCGGCGGTCGGGATCAGATAGAGTCCGCGCTCGTCGGTGAGCTTGAATAAGTCCGCCTCGAATTTCGGGAGTTGTCCGGTGCCGAAGAGTGACGCCGCGTTGACGATCAACGGCGGCAGCGTCTCCGCGTAACCGTGCTCGGTCGTGTGGACGTCGAGCATGAAATTAATCAGCGCGCGCTCAAGCCTTGCGCCCGCGTCGCGCAGGATGGCGAAGCGCGAGGTCGCGATCTTGGTGGCGCGTTCGAGGTCGAGGATGCCGAGCGCGGTCGCCAGGTCGACGTGATCCATCGGCTCAAAGTCAAATGAGGGCGGCGCACCGAAGCGACGTGTCTCGACGCTCGCCGATTCGTCCGCGCCGACGGGCACGCTCTCATGAATCATGTTAGGGATCGTCGAGAGTAGTTCACGCATCCGCGTCTCAGCTTCGTCGCGCGCGCGGTCGAGTGTGGCGATCTTCTCCTTCATCTGTCCGACTTCGCCACGGCGCGACTCGGCTTCATCGCGGCGCCCCTCTTTCATCAGCACGCTAATCTGCTGGCTCGCGACGTTGCGTTGGTTATTCAGTTGGTCGGATTCAGCGATCACGCGCCGCCGCTCGGCGTCTATCTCCGCGAAATCGTCGAGTGTCGCAGTCGGGAAGTTGCGCGCCTTCAGAGCTTCGCGAACCTTGTCCAGATTTCCGCGAATGAAGTTCAAATCGAGCATTTGCCGGAGTCCTTATTCGTGTGATATGAGTTACGTCTTTCGCCAGACAGGTCACCAAGAAGCGCCACGCTAACGGACACCGCTCGCGTGTGTCAAGCAACTCATGTGGCCGTCCGTGCGGCGACCGCGCGGGCAGAACTCTCACTTACCGAGATCATCAAAGAGGGTTTATCGATCATGCCACAGAAGATTCGTAAAGCCGTGTTTCCGGCGGCGGGACTGGGGACGCGCTTCCTCCCCGCGACTAAAGCGTCGCCGAAAGAGATGCTGCCGCTCGTCGACAAACCGCTCATCCAGTACGGCGTCGAAGAGGCGGTCGCTTCGGGAATCGAATCGATCATCATCGTCACCGGGCGCGGCAAGAGCGCCATCGAAGATCACTTCGACATCTCGTTCGAGTTAGAGCATTTGCTCCGCGAGCGTGGCAAAAACGAACTGCTCAAGCAGGCCCGCGCCGTTTCTGAAATCGCGCGCATCAGCTATGTCCGGCAACGCGAGGCGCTGGGGTTGGGGCACGCGATCTTGCAGGCGCGCGACTTTGTCGAGGGCGAGCCGTTCGCGGTGCTGCTCGCCGACGACATCGTTGACGCCGAGACGCCCGCGCTGAAGCAGATGATGAAAATCTACGAGGAGTTTGAGGCGCCTGTCCTCGGCACGATGCAAATTAAGGGCGAAGCCATCTCGCGCTTCGGTGTGATCGACGCCGAAGCGGTGCGCGACGGCGTGTACAAAATTAAAGACATGGTCGAGAAGCCGCCGTTCGCCGAGGCGCCGTCTGACCTCGCGATCATCGGGCGCTATATCCTGACGCCGGACATTTTTGACGAGATCGAGCGCACCGGCGCGGGCGCGGGCGGCGAGATTCAAATCACCGACGCGATGCGCTCGCTGCTGAAGAAGCGTCCATTTTACGCCGTCCGCCTCGAAGGCACGCGGCACGACGCCGGCGACAAACTCGGTTTCCTCATCGCCACCGTCGAGTTCGCGCTGAAGCGACCCGACCTCGGGCCTGAATTCGCCGGGTATCTACGTTCGTTGAAGGTGTGAATGAAAACTGATTTAGTCGTCTGCATCTGACCGCCGGTCGTTGAATGTCTGTTGCGGAAATGGAGAAAAGTTTTTGAGCGACGAGAAAAAGTCTTTCGCAGGTCGGGCGGCCATCGTCACCGGGGCGACGCGTGGCATCGGTCGCGCCATCGCGCTCGAACTGGCGCGGCGGGGGGCATCGGTCGCATTCAACTACGCCAAGAGCGCAGAGGCCGCCGATTCGCTGAAAGCCGAGTTGGAAGTGTTGGGCGCCACCGTCATCGCCACGCAGTGCGACGTGGCGCACACCGGGGCGGCGACCGAAATGGTCAAGCAAGTCAAAGACACTTTCGGGCGCATCGATTTTCTCGTCAACAACGCCGGGATCGTGCGCGACAATCTCATCCTGCGGATGAAAGAAGACGACTGGGACACCGTCATTGACACCAACCTGAAAGGTGCCTGGAACTTCTCGCGCGCGGCGCTCCGGTTCATGCTCAGGCAGGACGGTGGCGGTGCGATTCTGAACATTTCTTCGATCAGCGGCGTCGTCGGGATGGCCGGACAGTCGAATTACTCCGCCTCGAAAGCGGGTATGATCGGTTTGACCAAAGCCCTCGCCCGCGAAGTGGCGAGCCGCCACGTCGCTGTCAACGCCCTCGCCCTCGGCCTCGTCGCAACCGATATGTCGAGCGCGCTCGACGAAGGCTACCGTGAAAAACTGCTTGAGCAGATTCCGATGAAACGCTTCGCCGAGCCGGACGAGGTCGCCCGCATCGCGTGCTTTCTACTATCCGACGACGCGCGCTACATCACCGGGCAGGTAGTGCAGGTCGATGGCGGATTGGCAATGTGACGGTGGGCAATGTGCTGAAAACCCGGCCTTGATTCAGTGTTTGGCTTGAGGTGAAGGTTTGTCAGGTCTGAAGCGCGCCGATAATCGAGGCAAGGGAAGCGGTGATCGATAGACTGTCGTCAAGGAAAGAGCCCCATTATGTCTACTGTTGTAGATGTAACAGGGCTTAATGCTTTTGGGCAGGCTCGGAGATTCAGGGTAGCGTTGGCTCGTGGTGCTGGAGATCGTCACATACGGGCGATCCGGAGATTTTGGGTGGTGCGTTTATGGGCGAGATTAATATTGCTTGAATCTCGAATTAACCTTGAGGCTAAAAGCCTTAACCGACAGGATTTGCCCATTCCACAGGGAACGGTAGATCGTCCCTCACCGCCCGTCTCAAACAGCATTGAACTGTCTCGCCTGCTTCTCGTAATGTGTGAAATTACACCGATTCTCTGTAAGCTGTCAAGCACAAAACACAATTATTCTACACACTTTTGTGACAGCATCGCGTGCGCTCAGATAATGAAGCCACAAGACCGTTTTCGAATGATGAGCAGTGGCAGTTATGCCTTAGAAGGCTCTGTTGGAAACGTCTCTCTTCGATGGTCGTAAATTGGTTTCTGCCACCCGCGCCCTGTAAAAGTCCGGCTCCCCTTGCGGGCGTGTTTTCCAGCGCTTATGAATCCACAACCACTGGTCCGGGAATGCCCTGACGTGTCGCTCGATGGCGGCGGTAAAGTTCGCCGTGTTGATCTCAATATCGCGCTCCTGGTTCCCGGTGCGCACGAGTTCAAGGATGGGGCCGCCGCGGAACACGAAGCGTTTACGCGCTTCGTCCCACGGCGCGCACACCGGCAGGACAATCGCGTCCGTGCGCAGGGCGAGCACCGCCGCACCCGTCGTCGTACAGGCGGGATAGCCAAAGAAGGGGACGAAAACTCCTTCGCGGGTCTGAGTGTTGAGGTCGACGAGAATTCCCAGCGTGCCGCCGTCGCGCAGCAGTCGCAGGGCCGAGCGCGCGGCGGCCTTTTTGTCAATCGGCGTGTTGCCAAAACGTGTGCGATACCGCTCGACCAAATCTTCGATGCGCGGGTTATCGATAGGGCGCATCATGAAGCTGATCGGTTCGTAGAATGCTGAATGGGCAAAGCTCAGAAGTTCCCATGCCCCCAGGTGAGAGGTGAGGAAGATGATGCCCTTGCCGCGCGCTTTGGCTTGGTGGAAGTGCTCTACGTCGCGGTCTCCGTACGCGACGAATTCGCGTAAAGTTTCGGCGGTCGCGTATGGGAATTGACTGAACTCGCCGAGTTGTCGGCCCAGGCTGCGAAACGTTCCGCGCAGTAGGTGCGCCCGTTGGCGTTCACTCATTTCGGGGAAGGCCAGTTGAAGATTTCGCATCCCCGTGCGCCGCAGCCCGCCGGCCAGTGCGTAGGCGATGCGACCGATGCCGCGACCGACGGCGACGGCCAGCGGTCGCGGCATCGCACCGAGGCCGGACACTAACAAGCGCGTGGCAGCGTATTCGACCGTTGATTGTAAGGAACTGTTCTTCTTCATGCGCGATTCGTGAAACGGAGGCAGTTTAACGCGCGTTCCTGAATAGTGGCAAACCGGGGTTTTTGCGCCGGACGCGAGGCGCATGCTATAAGGCACGGGCCGGGAAGTTGAAGGCTGGTGCGTTCTCCCCAGCAGGCCTTCGACACTGAATGCCATCTGACTGTTCGACTTCCAATGTCCGTTTGCTTGATATGCCATCTGGAAAAACACACGACACAATTACATTGTTGCTGGCCGTCCCGACTTTCG
Organism: Pyrinomonadaceae bacterium; assembly: GCA_013816505.1. Taxonomy (GTDB): domain Bacteria; phylum Acidobacteriota; class Blastocatellia; order Pyrinomonadales; family Pyrinomonadaceae; genus JACDEG01. The sequence goes on from JACDEG010000185.1 coordinate 7,053, forward strand.
CGGCGGCGTGGGGCGTGACCGGAAGTTACCTGCTGGCGGGCGTCGCGACGGGCGCGATGCTGTTCGGCGGTTTGATGTTCGGGCCTGACCTGGACATCCTGTCGCGGCAGTACACGCGCTGGGGCGTCTTCCGCGTGTTGTGGCTACCGTACCGCGTGGTCTTTCGGCACCGTTCGCGGTGGTCCCACGGCATTATCTTGGGCACGTTGGTCCGCGTCGCCTATTTCGCGGGGGTGCTCGCTGTCATCGTCGCGGCATCAATCTACCTGCGTGCATTGTTCGCCGCCGGAGGCATGCCGCCCGCCGTGGCTGATGTGCTACAGGCGTGGCGCGTCATCGAGGCCGGCATCTCGACGTACGGCATCGACAGGGATGTGGTGTGGGCGGTGCTCGCGGGCTTGTGGTGGGGCGCGGCGAGCCACACGCTGACGGACGTCGGATGGTCGTTGATGCGCAAAAGCACCGAGATATTTTGAGATGGTAGCGAGTAGTGAATTCTAGCGCGTGAGCGGGATGCGCTTTCACGCGAATCGCTCGTCCGCCCGACGCGCCTTTAACCGCTACTGCGCGCTTCGTTGAGACGTTTCGCTTGGCGGCGCACCGTTTCAGAGACATTGCGATTTTCGGAAAGAGCCTTCAGGTCTTTGGCGAACAGACGCGGGAGGATGCCCATTGATGTGGCGATGGGTGTGCGCGGGTTGCGCGCCAGATTATGGATGACCGTGTACGAGCGTGCCCACGCGCGGTTGAGCGGGATGAGGCGCAACACCTCATGTGAGACGGTGCGCATCGCGGAGATAGCTTCGATCTCCTGATCGGTGATGCGCGGGTTGTGGATCACCGCCTCGGCGACGATCTTATTATTGTCGCGGATCAAAATCCCGCGCGCCTCGCGGTCGCCCTTCATCGCTATCTTGACGCGATCCTTCACCTTCATCAGCAAGACGCGGCGAATCAGCGAGATGCGTTCGGGCGCGATATTGCCGGCCTCGGCGAGCGATTCCGAGATAATCCGCTCGGCGCTGGCGGTGCGCTGCTCGAAGCTCTCGTCGAAGGCCGCCTCCATCAATTCAAGGGGCAGCCACGAGTCGTCAATGTCGTCGTCCGAGATTTCGATGTGACTGGCGATCAACCACGCATCCTCGGCGGTTAACGCTTGGCCGTCGCTGATTGATTCGGCGGCGTCGAAAAACTCGGCGGCGGCGGACTGCCCGCGCGCGCGCAGTTCATCCGCGATCTGTTGCGCGCCGCGCTCCTTCTCGAAAAACTCGCGACGTGTTTCGCGCACGCGCCGTTCGGCTTCAGGCGTCCGCGCCGGGTTGGCGAGCACGGCGTCGATAATTGCAGGGGCGCGAATCAACCGCTGCTGATTAATCGAGATCAACTCAATCAGCGACCCTGCGGAACTGACGGCGACGAGCGCCGCGATTGACTCGTCCGGCGTGCTTGCGTTGAGTGCGACGGCCTCATGCACCTCGCGACCCGCGTTCGCCCGCCGCGCAATGTAATCGAGGACGCCGGGCGGAGTCTCTTGCGCCGCCGCGACATCCAGCAAAGTCCCCGCCTCCTGTTCTTCAAGGGTGGCTTCGGCAGCCCGCGCAATCACCTCATCCCCGCCAGCCCGCAACGCGACCAGCACCTCAAGCAACTCGTCCTGCGCCAGCGGCAGCATCCCGCGCGCTGCCGCCAACCGCGCCTGCTGCGGCGCCGTGCCAGAGATGATCGCCTGGACAACGGGATTGATTGAGGAGGTGGTGATGTTGGTCATGGTGTTCGGGGAAAGTTAAATTGTGGGAAAGTTATTTTCGAGATGCGTGATGACGAAGACAAGGCATACTCAATCGTCGCGAACTGTGAAGCCGGCCCGACATTGGTGAAGGGTGGTGGGCACCAAAGGATGATAGTCTCGGAATCGGGTCTTTGCTAAAACCGCAAAAATAAAAGCGGGGCGACGCTTTCGCCACCCCGGTTAAATGTTACGAACAGTTGGGCGTCAATCATGCGCCGCAGCACTTCTTGTACTTCTTGCCTGAGCCGCAGGTGCAGAGTTCGTTGCGCCCGACTTTGGCTTCGGTGCGACGGACGGTTCTGACTTTGCCCGCGTCTTCGCCGGCGGCGGCAGCAGTTTGGTTCGGCCCCGTGAAGCGCAGTTGCGCGGCGCGGCGCGGAGGGCGGCGTTGCAGGGCTTCAGGCGGCTGCTCGGCGACGACCTGTAGGTTGAAGAGCGTGCGGATCGTGATCGTGTCGATGCGGTCGAGCATCTCTTGGAACATGTCGAAGCTCTGCTTCTTGTACTCGACGAGCGGGTCTTTCTGTCCGTAACCGACCAGCCCGATGCCCTGCTTCAGATGGTCAATCGAGAGCAGGTGGTCTTTCCACTGTGCGTCGATGATGTTGAGCATGATGATGCGCTCGTAGGTGCGCATCGCTTCGGCGCCGACCTCAGATTCCTTCGCCGCGTAGTGAATCTTCAGCTTCTCCCAGACGTTCGCCTCGATCTCGTCCGAGTTGGCGTTCGTTAAATCAATGCCTTCGCCCTCGGCGTCAAAGTCGAAGACGGACTGGAGTTGGATGTTGTAGTTGTCGATATCCCAATCTTCGGGCGCGACGTCTGCGCCGAGATACTTCTTCGTAAAGTCACCGAGGAGGTCGCGCGCGACGCCCTTCTCGCCCAGCAGGTATTCGCGCTGGTCGGGAATTTCCATCAACTGCCGGCGTAGCCCGTAGATGGTTGCGCGCTGCCGGTTCATCACGTCGTCGTATTGCAGCAGGTGTTTGCGCTGCTCGAAGTTGCGCGCCTCGACCGATTTCTGCGCGGCCTCGATGCGCTTTGAAACCATCTTCGATTCGATGGCGACGCCCTCGTCCATGCCGAGTCGCTGCATCAACGCCTTGACCTTGTCGCCGGCGAAGATGCGCATCAAATCATCTTCGAGCGAAAGGAAGAAGCGTGACGCACCGGGGTCGCCCTGGCGTCCGGCGCGCCCTCGCAACTGATTGTCGATGCGGCGCGACTCGTGGCGCTCGGTGCCGATGATGTACAGCCCGCCCGCGGCGACGACCTCTTTGTGCTCCGACTCGACGACACGCTTGGCGCGAGCCATCTTCTCTTTCATCTGCTCTTCGGTCGCTTCGTCGGGGTCGATCTCATCCTCTTTAAGATACTCGCGCGCCATGAATTCGATATTGCCGCCGAGCAGGATGTCAGTACCGCGTCCGGCCATGTTAGTTGCGATGGTGATCGCCCCCTTGCGCCCGGCCTGCGCGACGATCTCGGCTTCCTGTGCGTGGTACTTGGCATTCAGCACGACGTGCTTGATCCCGCGAAGCTTCAGCAGCTGGGAGAGTCGTTCTGATTTTGCGATCGAGACGGTGCCGGCAAGGACCGGA
>JACDEG010000186.1 GCA_013816505.1 Pyrinomonadaceae bacterium
GATGACGATCCACCCGACTTAACTGCATCGGCCCGATTGATTGTTGCGCGACGCCCTAACCGCGCTTATTGCCTGTGGGGTTTGCCGGTCCGCCGGTCTGCTGATCGGTGGTAGATTCCGCATCGGCCCGCGAGCCAGCCGTCTGTTGCTCAAGCTTGCTGCGTTGCGCGACCTCACGCTGCGTCGAAAGGTCGATGCCGATCATGTCCTTAACCTTACCGAGTAGCGCCGGCAGCACGACGGTGCGCGCCGTGCCGGATAACTCTTCCACAAAGCGGTCGCCGAGCGTCGAAAGCTCCGACTGTAAACGGTCGTAAGCTTTGGTCTCCTTAAATCGATTGAGAAGGCTCGGCTTGTCAACTCCCGTCTCTGCGTCCGCCATTGCCTTGTAACTGCCTTCGTATGAAGCCGCCGGCGCTAGTGACGCAGATGAACGGTTGTAGTCAGTGCTACTTCCGTAGGGGGATGACGCCGAGACGCCTCCAGTAATTGGACGTGCGGCGGACATGCTCTGCATCGCCGGTCGAACGTCGCTGTCCGAATCATCATCATCATCATATTCGGTGTAATCATGGGAGTAATCATCGTCATCGCTCCTGTCGCGACGGCCCACAAACGCACCCCCAAGGCCATAACCGAGCAGCAAGCCGAGACCTAACGCACCAGCACTGAACTCCACGGGTCGGCGGCGAAACTGCTCGCGCCAATCAAGCGATTCGCTGATCGTCTCCCTGACATGTTCGTATTGAGTAGTCACGGTGTCTTTGATCTCGCTAACGGTTTGTGTGATCGATTCGCGCGCTTCCTCCATGCGCCGTTGAAGTTCCGCCTTGGTGGTATCTTCATCGGTTACCGGTGGTTCCTGGGCGCGCGCCAGCCCTACATTTCGTTCTTCAGCCATTGCTTGTCCTTTCTGAGTTCCTCGACACTTCTGTTCGGTACAGGGTTACGCGCCGCCAAGCGGTTCTTCCCGACGTAGGCGAGAACGCCACCAATCACCAGATAGATTACGCCGGTGATAAGAAAACCGAGGCCGTAGCTTGACGGTCCATACTTCTGCACCGCGGCGGATGCTTCGTCGTTTCCGAAAAACGTGGAAAGGAATAACGCTACCGCCACATTGATAAGTGCAAAACCAATTACGGCGACCACCACACCCGCGCTAGTAATCGTTGCCCCGCGCGCGTAGCCGGCGACGTCTTCCTTTAATTCAACTTTGGCGAGACTGAGCTTCGTATCGAGAAGCGTCATCACATCTTCGCCGAGACGTCCAAATAGTGCCGGAAGGCCTTCGATGTCAGTCTGCGTGTGTTGCGCCGTTGCTGCTGCTGGCGCGGCAGCCGTGCTTCTCTCTAAATCGGCCATCGCTCCTCCTACCTCCCCCTTATATTACTACGTCAGGGTCCCACCTTTCCGGCAATGCACGTCGCTGGAAAGTGAGGACGAAATGCAATGACCGCTTAGCGTCGGCTGCTGCGGAGCAGCAAACCGATGACGAAACCCGCAGCAGCGGAAATCAAAAGCGCCTGTCCCGGCTTCTGCCGCGCATATTCTTTGGCTTCGTCAGCGACCTGGCTGAAGTCCTTGTTCTGGAGGTCTTTTACTTTGTCGCCAACAACCGACATTTTGTCGGCCACATAATCCTTCGCCTGCGTCGCGGCGTCTGCCACTTTTTGACCATACTCTTGCGCCTGCGATTTCAATCCCGCCGCCGTGCCTGCGCCGGTCGAAGCGCCGCTCACACCCGTGTTGCTCGGCGTCATGCCTGTTGACGATTCGCGCTTCGTCCCGGCGTCTGTCGCTCCCGTGCCCGCCCCACCATATGTTGATGTGTTTATTGGATCATTGGAACTTCTATTTTGTGACATAACTTTATCCTCCGGTTCAAATTGTGGTTAATGCCGTGCTGTTGAACTGAAAGAGCGTTGAAAAAAACGCTCATATGTTCTGCTATACAGAGCGCGAGGGAGCAAACAACGTGCCGACTAAGCCACGCGGCTTACGCTCGGCTTAAAAGCCGCTCAAGCGCCTTTAGAATTAGCTGAACGCCACCCGCGACAAGATATTTTGTTGCGAAAAGGTACGCGCCACGATAGCACAAGGTCGGGAACAATACATCTGCGCCAGGCACACACGGGCAGGATTTTCTTAACGAGATCGAGAGGCCGACGAGCCTCACAATATTCCGATGTGGTAGCCGTCGGACTCAAGCTCACGAAAAAGCGACACCCGCTTGACAGCGCTCGCTCATTGATGTAAGTAAGTAAGTACATACTTACTTTGCTTGTTGCAGATCAGATAGAGATTTGGAAAGGAAGTGAATGAGCAGACAGTCAGAAAAGATTAAGTCAGAGAGCGGGCCGCCCGACGCGGTGGCCGGCATCAACGGCGGCGTCAGCAGTGGCGGGCGGATGGCGGGCGAAGCGCGGCGACGGCAGATCGTTAACGTCGCGTTGCGCCTTTTCTCTGAGCACGGCTTTCGCGGCGTGACCACGAAAGAGATTGCGCAGGCCGCCGGCGTCTCCGAGGCGATTATCTTTCGCCACTTTGCCACCAAGGAAGAACTCTATAGCGCGATTATCGACTATAAGGCGTGCCATGGCGGCATGGCCGACTTCGCGCACCCGGTGGCCGAGATGATTAACTGCGCAGTGGCGGATGCGGTCGCGCGCGGAGACGACCGTGCGGTGTTCGAAGGCATCGCCCGCGAGATGATGGAACACCATCGACAGGACCCCGACTTTCTGCGTCTGCTGCTCTACTCGGCGCTCGAAGGCCATCAACTGGCGCAGATGTTCTGGGATCGCAACGTGCGCCAGATGTATCGGTTCCTCGGCGATTATATCAGCCAGCGCCAGCGCGACGGCGTGTTCCGCGACATCAATCCGGTGGTCGCGGTGCGCGCCTTTGGCGGCATGGTCATTCATCATTCGCTGACCAATACGCTGTGGGACAAGGGTCGCACGCTGCTCGACATCCCGGACGAAGACGCGGCGCGCGAGTTCACAGAGATTTTACTGAAAGGCATCAATCGAAACCGCCGCTTGCCGTCGCCGCGCGCGCTGAATGGTCGAGAGTTGACCAAGAAAACCGATGACAGAGATGGCCAAGCGACCGGCGAGGTGACCGGCAAAGTTTCTCACGGAGTAACCGGCAAAAGTGCGCGTCACGGCTTAGTCAACGGCGTGCGCGGCGACATTGGTAAGCGCGTGGGTAAGGTTGCGGCGCTGCCCGTCAGCCGTGCGAAAAAGAAGAGATGAAGGCTGCGAAGTAGTTGCGGAGTAGTTAAAGACCATGATGGATCATCACAAACCAATAACCACGATTACCCTCTGTGTGTTGCTTGTGCTCTCCGCGCTGGCCGCCGGGTGCGGCGGTTCGCGCGCCGAGTCGAAGAACGGCAACGCCCGTTCCGGCACGTCAACCGCGACCCCGACGCCCGGCCCCATCGATGTCTCGACCGCGCCGGCGGTGAAGCGCGAGTTGCCCCACTTCCTTGAAGCGACCGGCACCCTGGCCGCCGACGAACAGTCGGATGTCGCGCCACAGGTGGCGGGCCGCGTCGTCGCGGTCGGTGTCGACCTCGGCAGCTACGTAACGCGCGGGGCGATGATCGTGCGGCTCGACGACGCTGACGCGCGTCTCCGTCTCGAACAGGAGCAGGCGCAGCTCGCGCAGACGCAGGCCGCCGTGCGACAGGCTGAGGAGCGGATCGGGCTGCGCGCCGGACGCCGCTTCGACGCGACTGAGGTGGCGGAGGTCGGCGCGGCGCGGTCGGCCCTCGACCTCGCCGAAAAGCAGTTGCGTCGCTACGAAACTTTAATCGAATCCGGCGACGTGTCGCGCTCGGCCTACGACCAGCAGCGCGCGCAACGCGACCAGTTGCGCCAGCAGTACGAGGCCTCGCTCGCGCAGGCGCAGCAGTCCTACGCAGGGATCGCGGCGGCGCGCGCCGCCGCGCAAAGCGCCGCGGTGCAGGTCGAGCAAGCGCGCAAGGCGATTCGGGACGTGGTGGTCTACGCGCCGATCAGCGGCTACGTTGCCGACCGCTCGGCTGACCTCGGCGAGTATCTCTCAACATCGTCAAATGTCGCGACGATTGTCCGCACCAACCCGTTGCGTGTTCGTATCGACATCCCCGAACAGCAGATCGCCGGCGTGCAGGCGGGACAGGGCGTTTCGGTCGCGGTCAGCGCTTTCCCCGACCGCTCGTTCGCCGGGCGGGTCGCGCGCATCTCGCCGAACATTTCCGCTGCTTCGCGCACGCTCACCGTCGAGGCGGAGGTCGAAAACCCTGACGGTCAGTTGAAACCTGGCCAGTTCGCGACCGTGCGGATCGTGCAGCCCACGTCGCAGCCCGCGATTCTGGTGCCGCAACGCGCGGTGCGCACCGAAGGCAACACCAGCCGCGTCTTCGTTATTAAAGATGGACGCGCGCAGGAACGACTCGTGCAGTTGGGGCAGGCCGAGGGCGACCTGCTTGAAATCCGCAACGGCATCGGCGTCGATGAGATCGTCGCCACCAGCAACGTCGAAAAGCTGAGCGATGGTGCGCCAGTCAAACGATAAATGAGTCGTGAGTCTGAAGTCTGGAGTCTGAAGTCCAAAGCCACTCTGAGAGGCGCGTCCTCGTCGACACGCGACCGCAGACACCGAACTCCGGGCCACGGAAGTAGACTTCAGACTTCAGAATCAGATTTTAGACTCCAGACTTTAAGACTCCAGACTCCAGACTTTTAATTAGGCCATGCAAAAACTTGCTGAAATTTGTGTCCGCCGCCCGGTCTTCGCGACGATGTTGATTCTGTCGCTGACGGTCGTCGGCGCCTTCTCGTTCTTCTCGCTCGGCGTCGACCTGTTCCCGAAAATTGATTTTCCGACGATCACTATTACGGTCGTCAACCCCGGCGCCAGCCCGCGCGAGATCGAAACCGAAATCACCGACAAGGTTGAGGCCGCCGTCAACACGATCAGCGGCATCGACGAATTGCGTTCGACATCGGTCGAAGGCGCGTCGCAGGTCTTCGTCACGTTTTTACTTGAGAAGGACGCCGACGTCGCGGCGCAGGAGGTGCGCGACAAAGTAAACCTCGTCGTGCCCGATCTGCCGGAGACCGCCGAAGAGCCGATCGTGCAGAAGCTCGATACGGACGCCGCTCCGGTGCTGCGCATCGCCGTCTCCGCGCCGCTGAGCTTGCGCGAAGTGACCGACATCGCCGATGACCGAATCAAGGATCGGATCGAGAGTATCAACGGCGTCGGGCAGGTGGAGGTCGTCGGCGACGCGGAGCGCGAGATTCAAGTCTGGGTCGACCCGGACAAGATGCGTTCCTACAACGTGACCATCGGCGAGGTCGCGGCGGCGGTGCGGATGCAGAACATGGAAGTGCCGGGCGGGCGCATCGATGAAGGCACACGCGAGTTGACCGTGCGGACGATGGGCCGCATTACCGACCCGGCGGACTTTAACAACATCGCGGTCGCGACGCGCGGCGCTTACGTCGTCAAGATGAGTGACATCGGCTACGTCGAAGACGGCTCTGAAGAACAGCGCACGTCGGCGCTGCTGAATGGGCGGCCGGCGGTCACGCTGATCGTCTCGAAACAATCGGGGCAGAATACGGTCGCCGTCGCCGACGCGGTGAAGGAGCGGCTCGCCGAGATTGCGCCGACCTTGCCGCCGGGCTTCCGCGCCGAAATCGTCGGCGACCAATCCGTGTTCATCAGGGCGGCGGTCGAGTCCATCGAGACGCACTTGATTGAAGGCGGCATCCTCGCGGCGGTGGTCGTCTTCGTCTTTTTGTGGAACGTCCGTTCGACGCTGATTGCAGCCATCGCCATCCCGACCTCGATTATCGCAACGTTCGGACTGATGGCCGCGATGGGTTACACGCTCAACCAGATCACGATGCTTTCGCTGACGCTGATGGTCGGCATCGTGATTGATGACGCGATTGTGGTTTTGGAGAACATCTATCGCTTCGTCGAAGAGAAGGGGATGGACCCGTTCCAGGCGGCGATTGAAGGGACGCGCGAGATCGGCCTCGCGGTGATGGCGACGACGCTCAGCCTGCTCGCGGTGTTCCTGCCGGTGGGCTTTATGGGCGGCATCGTCGGGCGCTTCATGTCGTCGTTTGGCCTGACTTCATCGTTCGCGATTGCGGTCTCGCTGCTCGTCTCGTTCACGCTGACGCCGATGCTCTCGGCGCGGCTCATCAAGCGGCGTGAGGAGGAACATCAGACGACCGCGACCAGCACGGACCCGAGCGTCGGCGACTCGCAAAACATGACAGCGGCGACGGCGGTTGAGGGTCGCGAGAGCAAGGTCGGCGATCAGGAAGCAGACGTGCGGGAACCGGATCAAACCGCCCCACGTGCGCCGAAGACGGCAAAGGATTCGCGCTTCTACCGCCCGATTGATCGCACCTACACGCGGATGCTCAAGTGGTCGATGACGCACCGCTGGGCGGTAGTCATTGTCTGCATCGCGGCCATCGTCAGCATCGTGCCGTTGTTCATGTTCATCGGTAAAAACTTTCTGCCGGTTGATGACCAGTCCCAGTTCGAGGTGACGTTGCGCGCCCCGGAAGGCTCGACGCTCGCGTTGACCGAAACGACGGTTGAGCGGATCGCCAAAGACCTGCGCGAAATCGACGGCGTGACCGACACACTGGCGACCATCGGCGGCGGGCAGCAGCAACTCGTTAACAGCGCGGGCATCTACGTCAAGCTGAAGCCGATTGAAGAACGCGACCTGTCGCAGATTGATCTGATGGAGCGTGCGCGCGGCGTGTTGCAAAAGTATCCGAAGGAATTGCGCGCCGGCGTGCAGCAGGTGGCGGCGATTTCCGGCGGCGGCTTTCGCAACGCCGACGTGCAGTACGTCATCAGTGGCCCCGATCTGCAAAAGCTGACGGCTTACTCCGAAGAACTTCTGAAGAAGATGGGGACGATTCCCGATGTGGTTGACGCCGACACGTCGCTCGTCGTCGGGAAGCCCGAACTGCGCGTCGAGATCGACCGCGCGCGGGCAGCGGATTTGGGCGTCCGCGTCGGCGACATCGCGCAGTCGCTGAACACGCTCGTCGCCGGCGAGGAGGTCTCGACTTTCAACGAAGGCACGGATCAGTACAACGTGCGCGTGCGCGCCATCGGCCAGTTCCGCGCGAGCAAAGAAGGATTACAGCGGATGATCGTCGCTTCGCCGAAAGTTGGCTGGGTGACTCTCGACAACCTGGTGCGGATCGAAGAGGGTTCGGGGCCGTCGGCGATTGAGCGCCTTAACCGGCAACGGCAGGTGGTGCTGTCGGCTAACGTCAGAGCGGGCGGCTCGCAGGCAGCCGTCACCGCGCAGATGGAGCAGTTCGCCAAGGAGATGAGCATCGAGCCGGGCTACTCGACGGGGTTGGCCGGGCGCTCAAAGGAGTTGGGCAAGGCCGGCTACTACTTCATGCTCGCGTTCGCGCTCTCGTTCATCTTCATGTACATGGTGCTGGCCGCGCAGTTCGAATCGTTCATCCATCCGATCACGATTCTGTTGACGCTGCCACTCGCGATTCCGTTCGGCATCCTGTCGTTGTTAGTGATGGGACAAACCATCAACATCTTTTCGGGACTCGGTCTGCTGCTGCTGTTCGGCGTCGTGAAGAAGAACGCGATTCTCCAGATCGATCACACGAACGAACTGCGCGCGCAGGGCATGGAGCGGTACGAAGCGATCATCCAGGCGAACCGCGACCGTCTGAGGCCGATCCTGATGACGACGATTGCGCTCGTCGCCGGGATGATGCCGCTCGTCGTCGCGACCGGCCCCGGTTCGGGAACGAATCGATCAATCGGCGTGCTCGTCGTCGGCGGGCAGAGCTTGTGTCTGCTGCTGACGCTTCTGGCGGTGCCGGTCTTTTATTCACTGTTCGACGACCTCAGCCGTAGCCGCATCTGGGGGCGCATCGGCGCGGGCGTCAGCAACTCGTTCGCGTGGGGGCGACGCAAGACCGCGACCGCCGCCAGTTCGCTGTTCGGAGTATTAGGCAGGCACTGAGAGACACTGACGAAATGGCGGCGACCCTATCCTTCGCGCGGGTGATGCGGTCGCCGCCGGAGTTCGCGAAAAGTTCACTTGACAGTTCAGTGTAATATTCCGATACTTAACGCCGTTAAGTATCGTGACATCGTTAAGGAGAGGCGAGGATGGGCGTTAAAGAGCGACGCGAAAAGCAGCGGGAAGAGTTGCGGCAGGAGATTCTTGACGCCGCGCGGACGCTGTTTATACGTGAGGGTTACGAGAACGTCTCGATGCGCAAGGTGGCGGAGAAGATCGAATACTCGCCGACGACCATCTACCTTTATTTCAAGAGCAAGGCCGAACTGCTGAACTGCCTCTGCGAAGAGACATTCGCGAAACTCGGCGCCCGGCTGGAGGCGCTCGCGAAGGACAGCCCCGATCCGGTCGAAGGCTTGCGCAAGGGCTTGCGCGTCTACATCGAGTTCGGGCTGAAGAACCCGAGCCATTACACAGTGACGTTTATCAACCACCCGTTGCACCACGAAGGTCTGGGCGAAGAGTTCGCTTACGAGGGTTCGATGGGGCATAAGGCGTTCAGCTATTTGTCGGCGGCGGTCGGGGAGTGCGTGCGGCAAAAGAAGTTTCGCCGGGTCGATGTCGAAGCGACGAGCCAGGCGACGTGGGCGGCGGTTCACGGGTTGACCTCGTTACTGATCGTCCACCCCGACTTCCCGTGGGTCGCCAGGAATAAATTAATTGACAGTCTGCTCGACACGCTGATCGAGGGGTTGAAGGCATAAACCGTTAGCCGCGCGGCTGACAACTATCAAGCCACGCGCGCGAGAGAGCGTTCGCGTCCGGGCGTGGTGGTGAACGACGGCGCTGTACGACGAAGGAGCAACCGAAGATGGCTTCGCTGGCACGACGCAATCTATTCCACGACAAGGTGCGGTTAATGGTGACGCTGACCGGCGTCGTCTTCGCGGTGGTGCTGGTCTCGATCCAACTCGGCCTGTTCTTCGGTTTCAAAACTGCGACCTCGAACATCATCGACCACTCCGGCGCTGACTTGTGGCTGACGGGCAAGGATGTGACATACATCGAGAACGGCGTCCGCTTTTCGGAGCGCAAGCTGTATCAAGTGCTGGCGACGCCCGGTGTCGCGGCGGCCAGTAAATACATCGTCGACTTCTCGCAATGGAAAATGCCGGGCGGTGCCGAAGAGGGCATTCTGCTGGTCGGCTTCGACCCCGCGACAAACTTCGGCGGGCCGTGGGACATCGTCGCCGGCCGCGTCGAGAATTTGAAGGCCGCCGACACGGTGATCGTGGATGAACTCTACCGCGACAAATTGGGAATCGCGCGGCTCGGCCAGACAGTCGAGATTCAGGGCCGGCGCGCGCGGGTCGTCGGCTTCACGCGCGGCATCCGCACCTTTACCACTTCGCCCGCCGTCTTCACTTCGTTCAAGAACGCACAGAACTACACGCGGCTGCGCGAGGACGAGACGATGTACATCCTCGTCCGAGCGGTGGCGGGCGTCGATGTCGAAGCGTTGCGGAGCGAACTGGTCGCGCGCGTGCGGGGTGTCGAGGTCTACACCAATGCCGAGTTCAGCCGCCGGACGCAGAACTACTGGATGTTCGGCACGGGCGCCGGCGTGACGGTGCTGATCGCCGCCGCGCTCGGCTTGATCGTTGGTATCGTGGTCGTCGCGCAGACGATCTACGCCGCGACGGTTGACCACCTTCGCGAGTTCGGGACGCTGAAAGCGATGGGCGCGTCGAACGGCTACATCTATCGTGTGATTATTAAGCAGGCGCTGATGAGCGCGGTGATCGGCTACGTGCTCGGAATGAGCATCAGCCTGCCCGCGTCCTTCTTCAGCCAGCAGGGGACGACGGCGATCATCCTGCCGTGGCCGGTCGTGTTGGGGCTGTTCGGGCTGACGATCCTGATGTGCATCACCGCCTCTGTGATTTCGATTAACAAAGTGACGCGCATTGATCCGGCGCTGGTGTTCAAGGGCTGAACGCGGGAGGGGCGAATGACTGAGACGGCAATCAGCGTGCGCGGTTTGACGAAGACTTACTCGACAGGGGCGACGGCGGTGCGCGCGCTCGACGGTGTGAATCTGGATGTCAGTCACGGCGAGGTGGTGCTGTTGATGGGGCCTTCGGGCAGCGGCAAGACGACGCTGATCTCGATCATCGGCTGCATCCTGCGGGCGACCGAAGGCAGCGTGCGCGTCTGTGGTCGTGAGGTCGTGGGCTTGCGTGAGAGCGAGTTGCCGCGCGTGCGGCTCGACCACTTCGGGTTCGTCTTCCAGGGCTTCAATTTGTTCTCGGCGCTATCGGTCGGCGAGAACGTCGAACTCGCGCTCGACCTCAAGAATGTGCGCGGCGCGGTGGCGCGCCACCGCGCCGCGCACATTCT
>JACDEG010000187.1 GCA_013816505.1 Pyrinomonadaceae bacterium
AGAACACCAGGTCAATAGTTTTATGGGTTGCGACTGCCACATCGAAGCGGTCCATCGCCGGCTGGACGAAGCCCGTCCCCAACAGTGAAACGCGCAGGTCCTGGCCGCAGGCTGCTGGAAGCATGAGCAATGAAAATATGGCAAAGCAGATCGCAGCCCATAACCGAGTCACCGTGGCTGTGTCACCTGCGCAGCATCTGAGGAGATTCCAGCGCTTCACTATACTGAAGTCTTTGTGACGAACGGATAAGAACAAAACGTTTTCAAGAAGCATGATTCCTCTGATTGCTACGGCTGCGCCCTGCACAGCGGCAGCGCGCAACATTTCACGATGACTAAAACTATTTCTGTCCATGATTCTTACTCCTTATAACACCAGTGCCGCCGGCAAACATGTTATTCACTTCGGCTACTACCCTCACGTGTTTGCGAATCGTGTCCGATCAACCGTTTCGACACGTTCGATTTTTCCTTCGCGCATCATCACCACGCGGTCAGCGAACGCTGCGGCTTCTTCCCGGTCGTGCGTGACGTGAACCGTTGTGCCGTTCAATGCCTTTTGCATCGTGGCGAGTTCGGCGAGCAGGTTCGCTTTCAGATCGGCGTCGAGGCTTGATAATGGCTCATCGAGTAGAAGCAAACGCGGATGCGAAACGAGCGCGCGGGCGATAGCGGCGCGTTGCTGCTCACCGCCCGACATCCGGTGCGGATAGGTGTCCGCGAACTTTTCAATGCGTCCCATCTGCAAAGCCTCTTCAATCCGCATCTTTCGCGCACGCTTCGGTATTCCGATTGATGACAGCACGAAGTCGAGATTGCCTGCGACGGTCAGGTGCGACCACAACGCGAGGTCTTGAAAAACGAAGCCAATTCCCCGCGCACGCGGCGGAGATATATTGCGACCATCGGCGGCAACACGCTCGCCAGCGATCCAGATTTCGCCCGCGTCCGGCGTCTCAAGTCCTGCGATGAGACGCAACAGGGTTGTCTTACCGCACCCGCTCGCACCGAGAAGGGCGACAATCTCCCCCTCTGCAATATCGAGCGAGACCGCATCAACAACCGTGCGCGCACCGTATCGCTTCGTCACGCGAGCGAGCCGGACGAACGCTTCCCCTTTCACCGCACACCTCTCTCGCCACCCGTGAAGAAGCCGAGCAGCGCGAGCGGGATGAGGATGATGCCGACTTGCAAAAGTGCTAATGCTGCGACTTCGCTCGGCGGCGTATTGGCAATGATCGTATAGACGCGCACCGGCAAGGTTGATTCGCCGGGCGGTGCGACCAAGAGTGTCGCGCCGAGTTCACCGAAGCAGAAGATGAACGACACGACCCACACAGCGGCGAGTCCTGTTCGCATCTGCGGCAAGACGATGCGCGTAAACGTGCGCCACCAGTTCGCGCCCCCTACTTCGGCGGCTTCTTCAACGGATACGGGAATTTGCCGTACGCTCGCCGCGAGCATCAGTGCCGCGACGGGAACGAATCGGGCGAGGTATGCGACGACGATGATCGTTTGACTTGTATAAATCGCGCCTAACAAACCTGGTCTATTCCACAATCCGATCAGCCCCACGCCGACGACGGTGCTTGGCACGGCGAAGATGACGATCAAGAGCAGATCAACCAGCCCGCGCAATCGCGCACCTGAACGAGCACGACCGTAGCCGAGCAAGACGGCGAGCGCGCACGTGAGCGTTGCGCCAATAGTAGAGAGATACAAGCCGTTGAAGATGGCATCGCCGGAAGTTCCTAAAGCAAATATAATGCGCTCTAATTGCCCGGCTTCGATGGCAAGAGCGCTGAGCGGCAAGATGACTGACGCGGCGAGTATTATTGTGAAAAAGCAGAGCACCACAGCACGCCAGCGACCGAGCCGCAAGACAAGACCGGGATACAGATTGCGCCGCGTCGCCAGCAACCGTTCGCCGGTGATGAGTTTTGCGAGGATGCCGACGATCAGCGCGACGGCGAGGAGCGGGACGGCGAGCGCCGTCGCCGCGCCGAAATCGTAGAGCGCGCTGAATGCCGTAAAGACTTCGGTGGTAAAAACACGGACACGCAGCAAGCCGGGTACGCCGAACTCCGCCAGCGCGAGCACGAAGATGATGAGCGCGGCAGCCGCAACCGTCGGCGCAATGAGCGGCAGCGTGATGCGCCACAGCACACGACCGGGAGAAGCGACAAGCAATCCCGCTTCTTCAAGGCGACCATTCACACGCCACGCCGCTGCTTCCGTCGCCAGCATTGAAAGCGGAAAAAAGGAAGTACCCAGTACAATGATTGCTCCGGTCAAGCTGTATGTCCACGCTGACAAAAGATCGCATCCGAGCCAGCTTGCAACAAATCCCGTCGAGCCGGTCATTAAAATCCATGCGAGAGCCGACACATAAGGCGGCACGACGAGCGGGATGATGAATGCGATGCGAAGCATTCGCTTCAATGGTAAACGGGTGCGCGCGAGCAGAAGTCCGAGCGGCGCACCGACACTCGTCGCCAGCAACGCGGTTCCCGCACCGAGCAGCGTGCTTGTCAACAGCAATTCACGCTGCCGAGCATCAATCAACAGTTGGCGATAATTACCAACACTGAAACTGCCATCCCCACCAACGAACGAGACGCCGAGCATGTAGATAATTGGCAGCACGCAGAGCAGCAGAAACAATGCGACAGCGACACCGAGAGTGATCGCGCGTGCCGAAGGAAGCGCCGACGGCAACCGGAGCATAATCCCTTTTACTGTTGTATTGCTGGTGACCAAATCCAATGCTTCCCTTTACAGTCCGAGTATGGGCTGCAAGCGGCGCGACACATCTTCAAGGCGGTCGGCGGCTTTGCCGTAATCAAGCGTCATCGGCTTGAAAGACGCGAGCGGCGGAATGTTCTTCGGTCCCTCAACACCGGCGTGTAATGGAATCTGCACGGCTTCTGATTGCGCGAGCATCCGCTCAACTTCGGGCGAGAGAAGATAATCAATCAACCGCTTTCCCGCTTCCGGGTGCGGCGCGTTGGCAATCAGCGACACCATATTCGGCATTACGGGGACGCCGATGCCTTCGCGGTCGGGAAAGACCATCGCCACCGGCTGGCTGTCTTCGAGCGCGACGTTGACATCATCCGTATCCGTCAGCCCTACCTTGACCTCGCCGCGCGCCACCATGTCGCGCACGACCGAATTGCCGGGCACGATCTTCACGTCGTTAGCTTTCAGTTTGCGGAAGAACTCGTCGGCGCGCTCGTCGCCTATAGCCGCGTAGAGCGCCGCGACGTGGAATGAGGACGAGCCGAAACGCGGGTCGGCGATGGCAACTTGTCCTTTCAATTTCGGATCGGTGAGGTCGAAGATGGATTTCGGCGCGTCTTCAGGCTTCACCAGATTCGTGTTGTACACGATCACGCGCGAGCGCGCGGAAAAACCCGTCCAGTAGTTCTCCGGGTCTTGGAACGTGGCGGGGATGCCTTCGGCGTTCGGCGAATCGTAAGGCGTAAGCACGACGTTCTTCTTGAGCACTAACGTCCTGATTGGCTCGTTGGACCAGAAGACATCCGCTTGCGGGCGGTTCTTCTCCGCGAGAAGCTTATTGGCGAGTCCGGTTGACTTCGTCTCTTCAGTGTCATAGACGGCGTTCACACGCACGCCAGTCTTTTGCTCGTATGCGCGCAGGATCGGCTCGGAGAAAACGCGGTCGGTCGAAACGTAAATTGTGACTTCGTTCGCCGCTCCGCTAGTGTTAGCATTATTGCCGGTAGTGATGCCTGTCTGACGCTCGTCCGTGCACGCGGCGACAAGCGCCAAGCTCAAGACAAGCGCCAAAGCTGCCAGCCTTCTGTGATGTTTGAAGTCGCTTAATCTTTGAATAAGACATTGCTGTTGAATCATCTTTCGGTATCAAGCCTCCCCGCTAGAATTCGATGCCCCATGTGATGTTGAGCCTTCCGTTAATGGCGTCGTCGTTGAATGACGGGCGGTTCTTGAATTGGTAATCGAAGCTCAACCGCGAGCCTTCTCCGATAGGTCGAAAGTAGCCGAAGTTGAACGCGCGCACGTTACGATTTGTCACCGGGTCGTTGTTGAACGCGTCGTAACGCGCGTAGATGTTATCTCGACGGCTAAGCCTGTACGTGGTGAAGAGATGCCCGCCGGAAGAACGCGCGCCGGGACGAAAGGCGGGTGCAAATTCAGGTTCTATTCCAAGCAAGGTGGAAGGCATATTGCCGCGCACGAACTCGCCGCGTAAGCCAACGCGACCGCGAGCGTATTGGAAATCTAAACCGACGATGTTCTCATCGTTGTTCCCCGAAACGCCTACGGGAAGAATCTGTTTGCCCCGTTGTGCGGAGAAGCCGAGCGCGAAGTTAGCTTCTGTGAATATCTTTCTGACGCGCACGAGGTAGTTGGCTTGGCGGTTGTTGTCAGTGAAGAAGCGATTGCCGTTAAACGCGCCGACGTGGTAACGGATGTTCTTGAACGCGCTTGTCTTCAGAAAATCCAAGTCACCTGTCAACACTATGCCTCGATCACGCTGACCGGGGAAGAAATAACCGGCGAAGATCGCTCGTTCGGGAGATTCGCGCACGCCGCTCGAATGCTGGATGTCGAAGCCGAACGGCTTGATGAACTGCCCGACGCGCACGCTCGCGTGATCGTTCAAGTAGTATTCAATAAAAGCATCGTTGACGAGTTCTTCGGGGCTGCCGTCGAGCGCCGGATGAAATTGAATCTCCAAACCTGCACCGAGACGCTCGCTCACACGCCCCGACCAGCGTGTTTCGATCCGCGTGAGGCTCAGGTTCGGCTCGAATGCTGATTCCGCATTGCGGATAGGCAGCGCAGAGTAGCGAGCTTGAATAAAAACTTCAGGCCGCAGAGTGAGCTTGGCATCCCGCTCGTCGCCGCCGAGTTCCGGTTCGATCAATCTTTCGGTGAAGCTAGCGGTCGGGTCATCCGGTTCGCGGTTGCCGGACGTAGTAGTTGATGCTACCTCCGTCGCAGATGAAGCGACAGGCTTTTTGTCTTCCGCTTGTGCGCCTTTGAGTTGTGACATCTCAGCGCGCAAGAGTTCCACGGTGTCTACCAGTTGCTCGATCCGCCGCGTGGCATCGTCAAGCTTGCGCTCAAGCTCCCTGATTCGCTCATCAGAGCTGGGCTGTTGAGCACGAGCGGTGATAGTCAACAAGCAGATCAGCAATATAAGAATTAGCCCTTTCACCAAGTCACCTCTACCTACTTAGCTGTCACGCGCAGATCATCGAAGTACGTGATCGAATCCGCTTTCGTCCATAAACCGACCTTACCAGCGTCTTTGAACGTGTCGTCTTCAACTTCATACAGCTTTGTGCCGTTCAAGAAGACTTCAGCGTGATTACCCCTTTGCACAACACGTAACTCGCTCCACTGGTTCGCCGGCACTTGAACCTTCTTGCCATAAGTGCGACCTTCACCTTTGACCGGCAGGTCGGTGCGCTTACCGTTTTGCACCTTGTAGAGCACAACGTTATTTTCTAAAGCGTTGGCGCGCACGATGTAGTAATTGTTAGCATCACGCAGCCGCCACACAAGCCCCGCCGCTTGGTCAACTCGCCCAGAAATCGGCTTGAAGCGAACGCTCAGATCGAGGTCGCGGAACGAGCCTTCGTCCGCGATGGCGAGCGGGAAACGGTAGCTGGTGTTGTCGGCGGAAGTTTGTGCGAAGACATTCGGCGCGGATGGAGCGTTTGAGTCAGCTTTGACCGCCCATTGTCCGCGACTTCCCTTGCCGGTCAAAGCATCGTGGAACGTGGCGGGCATACTTCCCGCCACATCCGAATCGAAGTTATAAGTTAGAGCCTTCCCGCTCTCCTGCACGGGCGCGGGCGCCTCCGGCTGAATCGTGTTCGGCTCGGATGAAGACTCGCCTGTTGTCGCAGGTTCGGTTGACGCATTGCACGCGACGGCAAGGGCGAACGTGAGCGTGCATGTTGCGGTGATAATAAATTTGCTCATAACTCTTCTCCTCTAATCTGCTGCACTTTGTTTAGCGGTCCTCGTTATGGCGGCTTCGCTGGTTTCCTGTGCCGTGTTCACGTAACTGGAAGCGGGCAGTTGAACCGCGAAGCGGCTTCCCTTGTTCTCCGTGCTTTCGACGTTGACCTGTCCGCCGTGCGCCGCGCAGATGGATTTGACGATAGCCAATCCTAAACCTGTGCCGCCGACAGCACGCGAGCGCGCCTTATCCACGCGATAGAACCGCTCGAAGATGTGCGGCAAGGCTTCTGCCGGGATGCCGACGCCTGTATCCTTAACTTCCAACTGCGCGTGACCGTCTTCTCGTGTGACTCGCACCTCAACTCTGCCGCCCGCAGGCGTGTACTTGATCGCGTTATCAACGAGGTTGACGACGACCTGCTTCAGCCGTGCGCGGTCTCCTTCAACTTCAACAAGTTCCGGCATATCACTTACGAGTGAGATACTTTTATCTTCAGCCAGCAAGCGAAGTTGCTCGACGGTCGCCTCTGTCAACTCCGCGAAGTCAAGCCGCGTCCGCTCCATCCGTGCTTCGCCTGCATCAAGCCGCGAAATCACAAGCAGGCTTTCGACGATCTTCGCCAGCCGCTCCGTCTCTTCGAGCGCACTTCCGATCATCTCGCGCATCTCTCCGGTGAGTTGTGGGTCTTGGGCGATCCCTTCTAATTCGCCACGCAACACCGTCAACGGCGTGCGTAGTTCGTGCGACGCATCGGCGGAGAAGCGCCGGATGTGCGTGAACGCCGCGTCGAGCCGCGCGACCATGCTATTGAGCGCGATGGATAACCGCTCAAGTTCGTCGCCCGTCGGGACGATTGGCAGCCGTTCATTCAGGTTGCGCGACGTGATGAGCTCTGCGCTTTCGGTGAGCGCATCAACGGGTTTGAGTGCACGCCGCATCACGAAATAACCGCCACCGATTGAGAAAGCAACGATGACGGGCAATCCCAAACCGAGCGTCAGCAACAGTCCGTGCAGCACGCTCTCGATCTGGTCAAAAGGTGCGCCGGTCTCAACGATGAAGCGGCTGCCGTCACGCGCCGTGAAAGGCATGGTGTAGAGCAACACCTCGCCGTCGCCTTGCGGCAGATGGACCTCGCGCGCGCGCGCTTCACTCGGCATCGTCGGCACAGGTAAACCTGTCGGGTCAAAGCTGCCATCTTGCGGCACGCCCGAGACGTACATCAGGTTTCCATCAGCCCGCGTAACGCGCACAAAGCGCGAATTGATCTCTGGGGCGTAGTGCTCCCTGATCTCTCCGATGACGTAATCCTCGCCTGTTAATCCAACGTCCGCGAGGTGACTCACGGCGATCTGCTGCGCCTGTTTAGCGAGCGAATCTTTCAAAGACCATTCGAGATAGCGCGCCAGTCCGAAGTACACGGAGGCGCCGAAGAGGGCGAGCAGCGCCGTGAGCAGCCCCGCGTACCAGACAGACAACCGGAAGCGAATCGAGCGTGTATTCATTCCTGCGTCTCATCGCTGATCGAATAGCCAACGCCGCGCGCCGTGTGGATCAGCTTTTGTTCGTGCAGGTCATCCACCTTGTGACGCAGATGCCGCACGTACACGTCCACGATATTCGTCGCGCCGTCGAAGCTCTGATCCCAGACATGCTCGACAATCATCGTGCGCGAGAGCACGCGCCCCGAGTTAGCCATCAGGTATTCGAGCAGCGCGTACTCTTTCGATGTTAATTCAATTCGCTGTTGGGCGCGCTTCACTGTTTGCGACAGACGATCAAGCTCAAGGTCGCCGACACGCAGGCAGCTTGAGCGATTGACAGCGCCGCGCCGGAGCAGTGCTTTAACGCGCACGAGCAGTTCCGCGAACGCGAACGGCTTCGTCAGATAGTCGTCGGCGCCCGCCTCGAAGTTCTCCACCTTATCAGTGAGCGCATCGCGCGCCGTCAGCACCAGCACCGGGACGTTCGTGTTTGTACGCCTGAGTCGGCGCAAGACTTCTGTACCGCTGATACCGGGCAGCAACAGGTCGAGGATGATCACGTCGTAGTCGTAAGTAGTCGCCATCTCCAAGCCACTCGCGCCGTCAGGTGCAGCATCAACCGCGAAGCGTTCCGCAGCGAGTCCGCGCATGATAAACCGCGAGACTTTCTCTTCGTCTTCAACAACCAGCACGCGCATAACTTCTGATGACCGTAATTAACCTATCAGCACTTCATTAAAGGAAGATGAAAGCCACATTAAAATTTGTTCAGAATTGAACTCAGGCTGTTCCTCAACCCGTGTGTTGCTCTTCGACGGTGACAGCAAAGACAATGTGACTGAACAAGCCCGGGTCGCGCCCGCACCCGCGCCGAGAACTTTCACGTCAACCTACCTGATAGAGAGCGCCCACGCGAGTCTGATGAGTCCGCCGGCAATGACAACCTACAGCACGTCCGCCTTGAATCTGTAGAGCGCCAGAAATGCTGCAACGCTCATCACCGCCGCTTGTGACGCCGCTGCCCAAGAGCGAGATGATTTGAGCGGCGAAGAGAAGAATGTAGTTGCGATTACGTCGGACCGTCGGTTGCGGGTTGTTCACTTGATAAGTTGTCCGTCGCTATCATTCCTGATAGCGAGCAGATTCTTAGTTATGGCATCCGTTTGATTGACGAGTGTTGTTGCGCTAGTTTGATGAACTCGACGGCGGCGCGAGGCAGGTGCTTGTCTTTACGATACACAATCCTTAACTCACGAGTTATTTTTAGATTTTTAACTTTCAAAGCGACCAAAGTTTTGGCCCGTCGTTCGGTTTCAATGGCAAACTGAGAGATAAACGCGATGCCAAGCCCACTCTGCACCCCCTGCTTGATCGCTTCCGGGTTGCCGAGTTCGATCACCGCTTCAAGGTGTAAATTCGCTTTGTGCAAAGTGCTTTCAACCACTGCCTGTGTGGCCGACCCTCGCTCGCGAAAAATGAATTGTTCATTCGCTATCTGACGGAGGTTGATTGCTCTGTGGTGAGCGAGAGCATGATTGGGCGCGACGATTAAGAGTAGCTCATCGGTGTGCCATGCGGTAACGACGACATCGTCGCCGCCGATGAGATGTCCGCCGACGAAACCGAAATCATATTCGTTTCGCAACACATCTTCTTCCACGCCCCGCGTATCATTGATTTTGAGAGTTACTTCAATCTTCGGGTAACGGCGTTTGAACTCAGCGATGATGCGCGGCACGAGATACATACCCGGCGTCGTACTCGCGCCGATTCTCACTCTCCCTCGCTCTAAGCCTCTGAACTCCTCAATCGCTTGGCGTGCATCGTCAACTGCCGCGACAACGCGCCGCGCATATGGTTCAAGTAATCGTCCTGCATCGGTCAGCGCCACCTTCTTCCCTAACTGCTCGAACAGCTTGACGCCGAGTTCGCGTTCAAGTTCCCGCACGCGCACGGAGACACCCGATTGACTGAGGTGTACGTCTTCTCCGGCGCGCGTGTAATTCAATCGTTCGGCGACAGCGAGGAAAATCTTCAAGTCACGGTTGTTCATCTTGATATGAATTATAGATGTTCATCGTAATGATGTGAATAATTCGTTTTTCGCATCGTTTGTGATCTGTTAATTTTGCCCGCGTGAAGAATAAGACTCCGCCGATTCTCGCTCACAAGTACTACGAGCAGACTTCCGTCTTTTCAGTGGAGAATATGCTGCGTGAGGCGCGTCGCCAAAAATCGCTTGTCGCCGATGACATGCCACCGGTATGCGTTCTCGACCCGGATGGTGACATCCTGCATAGCTTGCTCGCCGAAGAAAGAGCCGCCCCCACTCCGCAGTGGGCGTGCTACCACACACGAGCGTACACATTCGAGCAAGACGGTATACGTTTCGGCATTGTCGCCCACGCGGTCGGCGCGCCATTCGCCGTGCTTGTCGCGGAAGAATTGTTCGCCGCAGGTTGCCAACTGCTGATCAGCGTTACGTCATCGGGTCAGATTACAGCTCTCCAACCGCCGCCCTACTTCGTGCTCATTGAGCGCGCGTTGCGCGATGAAGGTACGAGCTACCACTACTTACCAACCTCTGATTACAGCGAGATTTCCAGCGCGTGCCTGGCGATCTTCGACGACTCGCTTAACTTCAACTTGCCCGTCCATCACGGCGCGACGTGGACAACCGACGCTCCGTTCCGGGAGACGCCGCAAGCCATCGAACACGCGCGAAATGAGGGAATACTCGCCGTCGAGATGGAAGCTGCCGCGCTCTACGCCTTTTCGCAAGCGCGTGGCAAGCCCGTCATCTGTTTTGCCCACGTCACGAATCAGATGGCAAATATCGAAGGCGACTTTGAAAAAGGCGTCGCTGGCGGCAGCAAAGATGCGCTGCACGTAATCGCAAAAACGGCGCGCGCATGGTTGAGAAAGCAGGCAGCGTAAGGA
>JACDEG010000188.1 GCA_013816505.1 Pyrinomonadaceae bacterium
CACGCGTTGACGCCATAATCAGGTGACTTCGTTGCTTGATAAACTGATCGCATCTGTTTCTTCCCACATAGAAGAAACGATTAACTCAACTTCTTTTGCCGTTATGCTCACGTAACTGACCGATTACCCTACAGCCTTCCATCCGGCGGGCTTTGTGTGCGATGCTTTGGCGCGCCGAATCGAAATGATGTCGAACTGATTTGGTCCAATCCATTTATCCAAGTTAACAACAGAGGCGGGGGAACTTATGCGAAACACTTCTTCACTACTTTCACCGGCGGCTGTCGTCATCTGCATCATCGCGCTGCTCGCAGCGTGTGGCGGCAACCGAGATTCAGCGGCGACAAACGGCACCGCGAATAGCACCGCGACCAACACGGCGAACCGTCACACGCCACCCGCGACGACGGCAGTTTCGCCCTCAGTCACCGCGACGACGGCGACGCCGTCATCATCACCCCAGCAGTACGCCGACGGCGTGCGGCGCGTCACCATCAACGAGTTGCGCGACGCGATGGCAAAGGGCGAGGCCGTCGTGATCGATGTGCGCGGCGCGCAAGGGTATGCGACGGGTCACATCAAAGACTCGCGGCTGTTTCCCGAAGACCAGATCGTAGCGCGCGCGAAGGAGTTGCCACGCGACAAGCTGATCGTCACCTATTGTGCTTGACCGAGCGAACACACCAGCGCCGGTGCGGTGCTAAAACTCAAAGGCTTAGGGATCAACAACACGGCTGCTCTCCTCGGTGGTTGGGTGGCGTGGCGCGACGCGGGCTATCCGGTCGAACCCGCGAACGCGAAATGAGCGCGGTGCCTGACGATACACGGCGAGCAGGTCGCCGGACAGTCAAGTAGTCAGGCATCAAGTGGATAGACAACAGTAGCAGCCACAAAATTTGTCGCGGCGCGCGAAGCATCGCCCGAAAGTCATCGCGGACTTTTGGGCGATGCTTCTTTCCGCGCCTTCATTTCCCGCCGCGTCCGGCGAGTTAATTATTGCCTTCACGCGCCCGGCTATGCCACACTCCGCGCGCATTAAAATCGGGCTTCGAGCGTCCTGTCCCGAGACTCTACCGGACAAGCCACCGAACGTGAGCGCTTCGCCTTCACGATTTCGCGCAAGCGGCCTGAGCTTCTCGCTGGTGTTCATCAGCGGTTTCGCCCAAACGCCTAAAACGCTCAAAAGTGACGGGTGACAGGTGACAGGTGACAGGACGGAACCAAGCAATTGCGGATTGCGGATTGAAGAATCTACAGAGTCTCGTTTAATCAGCATTCCACAATCCGAAATCCGCATTCATCTTGTCACCTGTCACGATTTACCTGTCACGTTTGAGTAAAACAGAACATGCACCAATGAGCTTCTCAAACCTGTTCCGTAAAAAATCCATCGCACAGATTCAACAGGACGCCGCCTCCGGCTACAGCGACGCCGAAATCATCGCCGGCGACCCCAAGCTGCGCAAGACGCTCGGCGTCGTCGACCTGACTTCGTTCGGCATCGCGGCGGTGATCGGCGCCGGGATTTTCTCGACCATCGGCAACGCCGCGTTTGACGGCGGCCCGGCGGTCGTCTTCCTATTTATCTTCACTGCGATTGCCTGCGCCTTCTCCGCGTTCTGTTACGCCGAGTTCGCTTCGATGATTCCGGTCGCCGGCTCGGCCTACACCTACTCTTACGCCTCGTTCGGCGAGTTGGTGGCGTGGATCATCGGCTGGGATTTGTTGATGGAGTACGCCATCGGCAACATCGCGGTCGCGATTTCCTGGAGTGACTACTTCACCGGATTGATGCGCGGCTACCGCGTGCGCATCCCCGAATATCTAACGATGGATTTCCTGAC
Source organism: Pyrinomonadaceae bacterium (assembly GCA_013816505.1). GTDB lineage: Bacteria > Acidobacteriota > Blastocatellia > Pyrinomonadales > Pyrinomonadaceae > JACDEG01. Next base: position 1,845 of record JACDEG010000188.1, read on the forward strand.
CGCGCGGCGCGGCTTCGCGACGGTGACGGATTTGCTCGCTTCCGGGAACACGCTCGCGCAGATCGAGGCGATGACCGACATCGGCCCGGCATACAACGCATATCTCGCGTGGACGGGCGCGCCGGTTCTGTTCGGTGGTGTGCATCTGGTGTGTGACCTGCCGGCGCTGGCGATCACGGTCATCATCACGACGCTCGTCTTCGTCGGCATTCAGGAATCCAAACGCGCGTCGAATATCATGGTCGCGTTGAAGCTCGCCGTGATTTTTCTGGTGATCGTGCTCGGCGCGTTCTACATCAACCCGGAGAACTGGAGTCCGTTCGCGCCGAACGGGGCGGCGGGAGTTTTGAAGGGCGTCTCCGCCGTCTTCTTCGCTTACATCGGCTTCGACGCGATTTCGACGACCGCCGAAGAGTGTAAAAACCCGCGGCGCGATTTGCCACGCGGGATGCTCTACTCGCTCATCATCTGCACGGTGCTCTACATCTGCGTCGCGTTGGTTCTGACCGGGATGGTCAACCACAAGACGCTGCAAGTCGGCGACCCTCTGGCGTACGTCTTTGGCCCCAACGGCGTGGACATCTCGTGGGTCTCCCGCGTCATCGCGGTCAGCGCCGTGATCGCGATGGCGACCGTGCTGCTCGTCTTCCAACTCGGACAGCCGCGCATCTGGATGGCGATGAGCCGCGACGGGCTGCTGCCGAAAATCTTTTCGAGCATCCACCCGCGCTTTAAGACACCGTGGTTCTCGACCATCGTCACTGGCTTCGTCGTCGCGATTCCATCGCTCTTTATGAATCTTAAGGAAGTGACCGACCTGACCAGCATCGGGACGCTGTTTGCCTTTATCCTCGTCTGCGCCGGCGTGCTGATCCTCAACGAGTCGCAGCCCGAGGTCGAGCGGCGATTCAAGACGCCGTACATCAATTCGAAGTACATCGTCCCGGCGCTACTGATTCTCATCTGGGCCGCGTTCTTTGTGTTCAAGCGCGAGGCGGTGAACAACTTCTTCAGCATCACAGACCCGACGGACGCGACGCTCGGCGCGTGGGAAGTGTTTAGTCACAAGATACCGCTCTGGCTCTACATCCTCTCGACGCCGGTGCTGGCCGTCGTCTGCTTCAGAAAAAATCTGTCGCTGATCCCGGTGCTCGGCGTGCTCAGTTGCGGCTACCTGATGACCGAACTCGGCATCACCAACTGGCTGCGCTTTTCGCTCTGGCTCGTCGCCGGATTGATTCTCTATTTCGTCTACGGCTACCGGCACAGTAAGCTGAATGAAAGGACTCTTGAGGGATGAAGGATGAAGGATGAGGGATGAATGGGTGATGTTCACGGAGGTGTTGGATGCACAATGAGTTCACAGCCATCATTGAGCGTGATGAAGATTGGTTTATTGCTTTCTTCCCTGAGGCAGTAGGGGCAGCTCTCATCTTCAGCGACGTTAAATCACTGTCACGTTAATTATCGTGCTAACGCACGATGGGCAGGGACGAGCCGCTGCCCCTACTTGTTCGGATGGGGATGCATTGCGCGGCGTGCCGCAAGACGCCATTCGCGAGACGTTGACGGTCGGATGAAGCGCAACTCACTGTTGCGGAAAACTGCCCACTCGACTAACAGGAGATTGATCTCGTGCAGCTAACACTGCTGGCGCTCGGATTTTTGGCGATACTCGTCGCGGCTTATCGCTTATACGGCGGGTGGATCGCGCGGCAATTCGCGTTGGATGATGCGCGCGTGACGCCGGCGAACGTGATTAACGACGGCGTCGACTTTGTGCCGACGCGACCCTTCTATCTTTTCGGCCAGCACTTCTCGGCGATTGCGGCGGCGGGGCCGATTGCGGGGCCGATCATCGCGTGTCAATTGTTCGGGTGGCTGCCGTGCCTGTTGTGGATTGGCCTCGGCGTGGTGCTGATCGGCGCGGTCCACGACTTCGCGAGCCTCGCCGCGTCGGTGCGTCACCGCGCGCAGTCAATCGCGGAGATTACGCGCGAACATCTGGGGGCGCGTGCCGGGCGGGCGATGATGGCATTCATCTGGATCGCGCTCGTCTATGTGATCGTCGCCTTCGCGGACATCACCGCCGGGACGTTCGTCGGTGGTACAGAAGAGTTGCAGGGAACATCAATTGCTTTTAACGCGGGCGGCGCGGTCGCCGCGGCGAGCGTGATGTACCTGACGCTCTCCATCGTGCTTGGCCTTGTGCAGCGGTATTTGAATCCGCCACTGTGGCTGGTGACGGTCATCTTCGTACCGACGGCGTTCGCGCTTTCATGGGCGGGCACGCTTTGGTCGAACACGCTGCTCGTCGATCACAGGACGTGGGGACTGTTGATCCTCGTCTACTGCTGCATCGCGTCGGTCGTCCCCGTGTGGGCGCTACTTCAGCCGCGCGGCTACCTCGGCGGCTTCATCCTCTACGCGGCGCTCGCGCTCGGCATCATCGGCGTACTGTTCGGCGGCTACGAAATCAGGCAACCGGCGTTCAAGGCGTGGGACGTGGGCGGCATGACCGGCGCGCTGTTTCCCTTTCTATTTGTCTCTATCGCGTGCGGCGCGTGCTCGGGCTTTCACGGCCTGGTCTGTTCGGGTACGACATCGAAACAGATTGACCGCGAGTCGCACATCAAAGCGGTCGGCTACGGAGCGATGCTCGCCGAAGGTTTCGTGGCGCTGATCGCGCTGGTGACGATCATGATCGTCGCGCAGGGCGATTTGCCGAAGGGCGCGACGCCGGGAAGAATTTACGGCAACGGCATCGGGCAGTTTTTGACGCTCATCATCGGCAAGGATAATCTCGCCTTCGCCGTGACGTTCGGCGCGATGGCCTTCTCGACGTTCGTGTTCGACACGCTCGACGTATGCACGCGCCTCGGTCGCTACATCGTGCAGGAGTTGTTCGGCTGGAAGAGTAAAGCCGGGGCCGTCGCCGGGACGCTGTTAACGATGGCGTTGCCGTTCTACTTCGTGATGTTGGCGCCGCCGAATTCGTGGTCGAAGTTCTGGACTTTGTTCGGCGCGTCGAACCAATTGCTCGCGGCGCTGACGCTGCTTTCAATCACCGTCTGGCTCTATCAAGCGCGGCAGCGCATCGCGTTCACGCTCATCCCGATGATCTTTGTGCTGGTGATTACGCTGTGGGCGCTCGTCAGTCTGGTCGTCGCCAATCTGCGCCTCACGAAGATCATGGCCGGGCAGTTCGATGTCGAGTTCGTTAACGCGGCGGCGGCGGCGGCGCTCGTTTTACTCGCGCTCTACCTTGCTGTTCTCGCGCTCGTCAAGCTGCGCTCCGACCGGCGGCAAAGCTCGCTCGTCCCCGCTTGAAAAGTTTGGAGTCTGGGGCCTGAAGTCATCAGTCAAACGGTTTAGCGATTGGTTTCGACTTTAGACTCAAGACTTTAGACTCTCGACTCGCCGTTGGACTTCGGGCCGGTTTTCATAGATAATGCCCGTTTTTAGCGCGACTGAATAAATAACTTGTATGGACGAGGACGCTCTCTCGTGGCGCGTCCTCGTTTGTCTCGACTACCGTCTGAGGGGCGCGCTCGGTCTCACCAGCGACTCGCCGGAAGTATTTAACAACCAGAAAGGAATCGTGTAATCGTGGAACTACCGCTGATTCTTAGCATCAGCCTTCTCTCGCTCGCCTTCGCCGGCTTCGTGACTTCAAAGGTCATGACCCGCCGCGCGGCGACGACGGGGATGCGCCGTCATACTCTCGACTTACTCAGGGAAGGGGCGTCGTCGTTCACACGCCGGTGGCCGTTATCCGGTTTACAAATTCCTGACGCCCTGTCGACGCGAGCGATTGGCATCGCCGCGAGCGGGGCCATGCTGCTGTCGAGCGCGGCGACAGCTCTGGCTCAATCGCCCGATGCTCCACCGGCGCACCGACCGGGCGGCGAGGCCAATCTGATTCTTCCCGATCTGTCGCGGGTCACGTTCCTCGGCTTCGACGGACGCACGCTGCTGATGTTGGGACTGGTGGTCTGCGTCCTCGGCCTGCTGTTCGGCCTGGCGATCTTCATCCAGTTGAAGAACATGCCGGTACATCGCAGCATGCGAGCGATTTCGGAGTTGATCTACGAAACATGTAAAACCTACCTCATCACGCAGGGGAAATTCATCCTCATTCTCGAAGCGTTCATCGCGGTCGTGATCGTGCTCTACTTCGGCGTGCTACTCGGCTTCGAGCCGCTGCGCGTCGCCATCATCCTGATCTTCAGTCTGGTCGGCATCGCCGGCAGCTACGGCGTGGCGTGGTTCGGCATCCGCGTCAACACGTTCGCTAACTCGCGCACCGCGTTCGCCAGTCTCGGCGGCAAGCCCTATCCGATCTACGCGATTCCTTTGAAGGCGGGCATGAGCATCGGCATGCTGCTGATCTCGGTCGAGCTGTTCATCATGCTCTGCATCCTGCTGTTTATCCCGCGCGACTACGCCGGGCCATGCTTCATCGGCTTTGCTATCGGCGAGTCGCTGGGCGCGGCGGCGCTCCGCATCGCGGGCGGCATCTTCACCAAGATCGCTGACATCGGCTCCGATCTGATGAAGATCGTCTTTAAGATCAAAGAGGATGACGCGCGCAACCCCGGCGTGATCGCGGACTGCACCGGCGACAACGCGGGCGATTCGGTCGGCCCTTCGGCGGACGGCTTCGAGACCTACGGTGTGACCGGCGTCGCGTTGATTACATTCATCCTGCTCGGCGTCCGCAGCGAGACCGTGCAGGTGCAACTTCTCGTCTGGCTGTTCGTGATGCGCGTGATGATGATCGTCGCGAGCGCGCTTTCTTACTTTGTCAACGAGGCGATTGCCAAAGCGCGTTACGCGGGCGCCGACCGGATGAACTTCGAGACGCCACTGACATCGCTGGTGTGGATCACATCAATCGTCTCGGTGGTGCTGACCTACGTCGTGTCATACTTTATCGTGCCGCTGCTCGGCGGCGATTCGTCGCAGTGGTGGAAGCTGGCGTCGATCATCTCGTGCGGCACACTGGCCGGCGCGATCATCCCAGAACTGGTCAAGGTCTTCACCTCGACCGAGTCGCGCCACGTCAAAGAGGTCGTCACGTCGTCGCGCGAGGGCGGCGCGTCACTCAATATCTTGTCGGGCTTAATCGCCGGCAACTTCTCGTGCTACTGGCTCGGCCTGAGCATCGTCGCGCTGATGTCAATCGCGTACCTGTTCAGCACGCAGGGACTGGAATCGTTGATGCTCGCGCCCGCCGTATTTGCCTTCGGCCTCGTCGCGTTCGGCTTCCTCGGCATGGGACCGGTAACGATTGCCGTCGACTCGTACGGCCCCGTCACCGATAACGCGCAGTCGGTTTACGAACTGTCTTTGATCGAGCAGGTGCCGAACATCGAGGCGGAAATCAAAAAGGACTTCAATGTCAACGTCAACTTCGAACGCGCCAAGGACCTGCTGGAAGAGAACGACGGCGCCGGCAACACATTTAAGGCGACCGCGAAGCCGGTCTTAATCGGCACGGCGGTGGTCGGCGCGACGACGATGATCTTCTCGATTATCATGACGCTGACCGAGGGACTTCAAGCGCAATACCTTAGCAATCTGTCGCTGCTGCACGCGCCGTTTGTGCTCGGACTGATTACCGGTGGCTCAATCATCTACTGGTTCACCGGCGCCTCGATGCAGGCCGTCACCACCGGCGCTTATCGCGCGGTCGAGTTCATTAAGGCCAATATCCAGCTTGAAGGTGTCGAGCGGGCGTCAGTCGAAGACAGCAAAAAGGTGGTCGAGATTTGCACCAAGTATGCGCAAAAGGGGATGTTCAATATCTTCCTGACGGTCTTCTTCTCGACGCTCGCGTTCGCCTTCGTCGAGCCGTATTTCTTCATCGGCTATCTGATTTCGATTGCGGTCTTCGGTTTGTACCAGGCGATTTTCATGGCCAACGCGGGCGGTGCGTGGGACAACGCGAAGAAGATCGTCGAGGTCGAGTTGAAAGCGAAGGGCACGCCGCTGCACGATGCCTGCGTGGTCGGCGATACGGTCGGCGACCCGTTCAAGGATACGTCGTCGGTGGCGATGAATCCGGTCATCAAATTCACGACGCTGTTCGGACTGCTCGCCGTCGAACTGGCCGTCGAGATGACGCGGACGCAAGGATCGACCGTCACGCACGCCCTTGCCGCCGTCTTCTTCCTCATCTCGGTCTTCTTCGTTTGGCGCTCGTTCTATGGAATGCGCATCGGAGCGGAGAGTCCAAACGATCCGAAGGTGCAGCGCATCGAGGCATCACAAATGCCGAGCGCGGAATAGCGGATATGGTGAACGGCATTCGCGTCCGGTAGACGCCTTTTGCCTGTTGTATCATTCGTGTCCGTTCGTGTTCATTCGTGGCTGAAAATGTTTTCCTTAACAGTCGTAGCACATCGACGGGAGTTTACTAATCATGTCTGTCTCATACGCCAAAGCTGAAACGTTAATGGGCGCGGTGCTCGCTCCGCTGGACTTAGCACGTTCGGTTATTCTCGTCGTGGCCTTCAGTCTGTTGACGGCGCTCGCCGCGCAAATCGTGATTCCGCTGCCGTGGACGCCGGTGCCGATTACGGGACAGACGTTCGCGGTGCTTTTGACTGGGGCGCTCTTAGGGTCGCGGCTCGGCGCGCTGGCAATGATCGCGTATTTGATCGAGGGCGCGAGCGGGCTGCCGTTCTTCCGCGGCGGAAGTGGCGGCGCGCACTACCTGCTCTTTAGTCCGACCGCCGGGTATCTATTGGCTTATCCGGTCGCGGCGTTCATCACGGGGCTGCTCGCGGAGCGCGGCTGGGACAAGCGATACCTGACGGCGGCGACGGCGATGGGCATCGGTTCACTGCTGATTCTCTGCGGCGGCTGGGCGTGGCTGTCGCTCTTCTTCAGGACGCCGACCGAAGCCTTCGCCGCCGGTGTCGCGCCGTTCATCATCGGCGACATCATCAAGATCGCGCTCGCCGCGGCGGTGCTCCCCTCCGGATGGGAACTGCTGCGCCGGTTACGTTAAAAGAGCAAAGTTTTACGGCGCTTAAAAAAAGACTGAAGCTCCTGACTTGTTGACGCCAGTCAGGGGCTTCGCTTTTGGCACTGATATTTTACTGTTTATCCGGCGCGAGGCTATCGAGGCGTCAGGTACAGCGACGGGTTAGATAGCTGCGACAAACTCATCAACGGTCAAATTGGCTGAGCGGATTAAACTTCTCAAGGTTCCTCTGGCAACTTCTTTGTGGTTAGGAATGGACAGAGTGACGATTTCGTTTTCCTTTGTCATAACGATGTGGCTTCCTCGCTGACGTGCTACGCCCCAGCCGAACGACTCGAATACTCGAACAACTTCCTGCCCGCTTAGAACCGGAACAGAAGCCATTACGCTGCCACCTCGACTTGCCGCGTCTCGATTGTCAGCGGCAACCCCTTCTCCGCACGCACTTCAAGACACAACCCAATAGCTTCTTTCACATTCGTCAAAGCCTCTTCTTTTGTTGTGCCTTGACTGACGCAGCCGGGAATGGAAGGGCACTCAACAATCCACATCCCATCTTCATCTCGGTCGATTGTCACGTTAAACTTCATCATGAGCCTCCATGCATTAATGATGGCACGCCGAAAAGTGGTAGGCAAGACGCCGAACGCCGGTAAGTAGCTCAAACAGACGCCTTGTAAGTCATCACTTCCGACGTATAATACGGCCTACCACATCAGTTTCACATCGAAATCCGCGCGGCCGTCGTGTGATGAGACTCCGCCGATTCGCCATCCGGTGGCGCTTCATCCGCGCTCGCGTTGAGAGACAATTCGCTACGGGACTAATGCACATGGAAGTTATCAAAGTGCGCTCGCGCGAGCGCGAAGAGATGGTCGAATTTACGGACGAAGTTCAGCGCAGATTGAAGGCAGCGGGCGCGCGAGAGGGCGTGTGTGGGCTGTTCGTGCAACACACGACCGCGGGGTTGACCGTTAACGAGAACGCCGACCCGGACGTGTGCCGCGACATGTTGCACGGCTTACGCACGCTCATCCCGCAGCACGGCATGGACTTTCGTCACGCTGAGGAAAACTCCGACGCGCACATCAAAACGAGTCTCGTCGGGACGAGCGTGACCGTGCCCTTCTCTGACGGTGAACTCCTTCTCGGTCGATGGCAGGGAATCTTCCTGTGCGAGTTCGACGGCGGGCGCGAGCGAGAAATAATTATGCAAATACTGAAGACTGAAGATTGAGGACTGAGTGATGAGTACTGAGGATTGAGCAAAAGCAGTCCCGCTTAAACTCAGCCCTCATCACTCAGCACATCGGCTTTACCACGCGCGCGACCAGCGCGGTCCTTCGTGTTCGGTGTCGCGAAGTTTCGCGTCAACGCCGGCGCGGAGTTCGAGCAAGCGACCGAGCAGCCACAACAAATCAGACAGGCGGTTGAGGTAGGCGATGACGTTTGGCCCCGTGTCCTCGCCCGCTTCGGCGAGTCGGACGACGTGGCGTTCGGCGCGGCGGCAGACGGTCCGCGCGATGT
>JACDEG010000658.1 GCA_013816505.1 Pyrinomonadaceae bacterium
GCTCAAGACAGCGCTCGCCGACTGGGTGGCGACAACTAATTCACAGGACGTCGCCAAGCAGATGGCCTTCTATGCCCCGGTGGTGGAACGGTATTACCTACGGAAAAATTTTTCACGGCAAGCCGTAAGGGAAGACAAAAAGCGCCTCGCGGAGCGAGCGAGCCTCGTCAACGTGACCGTCGGCGACCCTGATATTACCTACGACCGCGAAGGGCGCCGAGCCGTGATGCGATTCCGCAAGCAATACAACATCGAGGGTAGCCGGTTGAGTCGCGGCGAGGTGATGCAAGAACTAAAGTGGGCAAAGACGGGAGAAGGCTGGAGAATTGTCAGCGAGAGGGACGTGCGCGTAATACGCTGACCCGCGTGAGACATTAACCGAGAGACCGTCGCGCACCATCAAGACACGACGGGGCACGACCTTAAGTGCTTCGCTCTGCCACACAGAAACGCTCGATCATCCGGGCGAGAATCGAGGCGCACTCGCGCAATTCTTCGACGGGCACGAACTCGCCGGTGCGGTGGGCGACGCGAATGTTGCCGGGGCCGAAGACGATTGGCTCCGCGCCGAGTTGCTTCATCTGTGGCGCTTCGGTGCCGAACGCAACCGCGCCCGCGCGCTTGCCTGTCGCGTCTTCCATCGCGCGCACGAGTCCCGAATCGGCGGGTGTCTCAATTCCGCCGTCAAGCCGTGTGACTTTGATCTCACATTCAAAACTCTCGTCTTCCGCGCGCAGCCGCACGATTTCTTCTTCGATTAAATTAACGACGTGCTCCGGCTTTTGATTCGGTACGGGTCGCCATTCGAGCGTGAAGCGGCACTCGCCGGCGAGGATGTTTTTCGCCGTGCCGCCGTTGATGAGGCCGACGTTAACGGTCGTGTGCGGTGGGTCGAATGCTTCGTGCGTGTGCGCGGACTTCAACGCTTCCGCAATCTTTTCGATGCGCGCGACAAGACGCGCCGCGCGAAAGATCGCCGACGCGCCGAGCGCCGGATATGCGCTGTGACCCTCGCGCCCGCGCACCGTCGCTTCGGCGAGGCAATAGCCTTTGCCCGCGCGAATCGGTTGAAGCGAAGTCGGCTCGCCGACGATGCTGTAGCGCGCCGTGAATGCCTGCGCGTCCGCGAGACGTTTCGCGCCGAGACATCCAACCTCTTCATCGGCGGTCAAAACAAGCGCAAGCGGGCGCCTGAGCCGCGACAAATCTATTTCTTCAATCGCCGTCAACGCCGCCGCGATGAAGCCTTTCGTGTCGCACGCGCCACGACCGTAGAGATTCCCGTCGCGCGCGGTGAGCGTCAATGCCTCTGTCCACGCCGGATCGAAGGGCACAGTGTCAGTGTGGCCGACGAGAGCCAATTCGATTGGGTCGCCATCGGAAATGTCGCGCGGCGTGACCGCGACCATGTTCAATTTCTCGACACCCTGCTCGTCCGCGTAGGGAAAGAAACGAACCTTGAACTCGCTCGCCTCAAGACGCGCCGCCGCGTACCCGATGACCTCACGATTCGGGAGCGCGGAGCGCGAGTCAATACGCACTAACTCGGCGAGAGTGTGTTCGACGCCGCGCGGCGAAGGCGTTGGGGATGTAGTAAGTAACTGCTGCTGCCCGGTGTTGCTCATTAACCCTTTCAGCCCCGCAAGGGGCTAACGATAATAGCCCGGCGTTTCAACGCTTGTCATTACCCACATTTTCAGGTCTTCATCTGTAAGCTCCAAGCTAAGTCTTGGAGCCGCTGCCAACCTCGCCAAAGCGTCTGCCAGCCCGGCTCGCCATCGCTTCTTCGTCCGATGAAGCCGCCTAACCGGGCGACTCCTCGCCAGAACTCTCGTAACGTAATTTGCTCCAGCGTGCCTGCCCAGCCGAACTTTCTTCTCACTACTTCAACGAACTCTCGTGGCACTTCTTCCGTTGCTTTCGCTGCACCGCCCGTTCGACTCTTCTCGCGCAACTGCAACATCCTGAGTGCCACGATGCTTTTGAATCCGAGTAAGCTCGCTAATGCCTCAGCACTTTGCAATTGACTCGCTTCGATCCGGCAGCCGCTCTTCAAGCATTTGTGATACTCCTCGATCAACCACCGATGGCTGTACCATTCGACCACTTCCAATGCTTGCGCCGCGTCGGCTACTTCAATCGTTGTGAACAATACCCATTCAATTGCCTCGCCTGTTTCCTCCGCCTCCGACCAACAGCGCACGACCCAACCTTGAATCGCCGCCTGTTTGCGCTCCGAACCTATTTGCGGAGCGTGTAGCAGAACTGCGCCGAATGAAACTTTGAGCGTGACCCGTCTCTTTGGCTTCCCGTCTCTGCCGCGCAGTTCAATTTCTTTGGTCGTCGCCTCTCGCAACCTCCGTGCATAATCCAACAGTTTGTCTCTCATCCCGTCCGCGCTGGTCACGACACGGTTTTGGGTCACTCTCAACAACACATGCCAACCATTGGCACGGGCTTTTCTCACATAACTGAAGATGTCACTGGCGCGGTCTCCGACACTGACAAACTTCACTCCTTCAAGCGGGGCGCTGCCAATCTCTTCGACAACTGTCGCCCACACATCTGATTCTTTGGCGCGCGCATCACGCTCGGCGCGTGTCTCGTGGCCGGTGAACGCTCGCTCAGGTCGCGTCCACACTTGTTGGGCCGCGACACCCATGATCTGCGGCGTCGCGGTTGTCGGGATGACCGTCAAACAACTATGCACCAATAGCCCGCGCCCGTGGTCATCGCCGATGCGTCCTAGACCAACGGTGCGCGGATGATTCGTATAATCCAACTCCGTCGTATCTTGGATCTGCAACACTACTTTCGCCCCACTGGCGACAGCCCTCTCACGAACCTGCTCACAATGCGGGCGAATCAACGCCGCATGGGTCACATCCGTTTCATGCAACAGCTTGTAAGCCGCTTTCAAATCACCCCACGATTGCGTCTGCGTCGGCAAACCTTCTCCCGGCTGACTCGCAAGTGCCTCGCCCAACTTCACCGCCCGCCGGGTTCGTCGCTTATCTCCTAAACAAGTCCTCCCCCATTGTTCAGCCGCCCACTGTTCGATATCATTGAAATCAATTTTCGAGTCGCTCATTCCCACAGTTTAGCAATTTAAAAAATGTGGGTAATGACAAGCACTGGAAGTGCCGGGCTATTATCAGTCGTCCCTAGCGGGACTGAAGGCGCGTTGAC
>JACDEG010000189.1 GCA_013816505.1 Pyrinomonadaceae bacterium
GCGAGCGACTCCGCGCCGCGCCCGACAATTGCCGCAAAGGTCGAATTGGCTTTGCGCACCGTCAGATTGGCGTCGAGCACCGCGACACCGAGCGGTAGCGTGTCGAGCACCTCTTCGGTGAACGCACGTTGGGCGCGCAGTTCATTGAACCTCGCCTGCAGGCTCGCCGCCATCACATTGAAACTTCCCGCCAGCATGCCGACTTCGTCAGCAGTCTGAACCGCGACGCGCTCCTGCAACTTCCCCTCGCCAAACGTCGAGGCCGAGGCGGCGAGTTGGCGCAGCGGGTTGGTGAACCGCCCAACCGCCCACACCGCGAGCAGGCTCGACGCCAGCAACGCGAGCGCCCATGTCGTAGTGAGTAGCAGGATCGACCTGCCGGTTGGCGTGTCTTCCGGTAGCGGCACGCCGACCACGACGCTCCAATCGAAAGGTCCCGTGCGCTGCGAGAGTGTCTCGCGCATCACGCCGTCGCTCCAACGGCGCTTTTCAATGACGGGTGACGCGCCGGCGGGCGTCGTGATCTGTCGTGATAGAGATGGATCGGGGATGTGGCGGCCACGCGCGTCGATGACCGTCATCACCGAGCCTGCGACCAACGCTGTTTGCCGTCGCAAGCGCGCGTAAAGATCGCGCGCCGCTTCAGAAGAAAGGGGTTCGTCGCCAATCTGTCCGGCGCGATTTTCGAGCCAGGATTCCAGCGCGCCAGCGACGGCGGCGGCTTCGAGGCGCGTCATCGCCTGCGCCTGCTCGTTGAGGCTGCGCTGGTAACTGCTCATCTGAATGATGCTCATCACCAGCAACGGCAGGGACAGCAGCGCCAGCATCACCAACAGCTTGGTGCGTACATCGAAGAAGATCGAGGCTGGTTGAACTTGTCGCTCCATTACGGCTCGTTGATACCCAGGAAGAGTCGCTCCCTTTCCCCAACAGTATCAGGCGGCAAATGAAACAAGGCGTGTATCACGGCTCGAGAGTGCCACCTCCATCTGTCCGTTATCCCCCGACTGCGTGGTCGAAGAATTGAACGAGTTCACAAGCGTCGTCTCGGCGCCGCACGACGGAACGACCACTTGTGAAACGAGAGCAGTCTCAACCACAGTTATTTCTAGTACCGGAGTGTGAAATTATTAGAAGTCGGGCATCACGAAAGACAGGTTCACACGGAAGGCACGAAGGATTTACAGAGGACACAGAAAGCTGAACTATCTTCACTGTGTCCTCCAGGCACCCTCTGCATTAAGTCCGTTGATCCTCACCACTCGACCTCAAGATGATACGCAATCCGGTAACAAACATTCTGGTCACTACCTTCAACTTGCGTGCCACTTGGTCTATTAAGGATTTTAGTTTCTGATCAACCTCGCCGTGATGGCGGTTTCCTTATATCACCGTGCTCTTAGCGGTCTAGTCACCTCGGCCGCACAGGCGACTTCTGGCAGGTGAGTTCGCGACAAAGAATCCGGGATTGGATCGGTTAAAGGAAGGGCGTGAGCAGCAGATTTGTGGAAGGCGAGACGACCAAGCGGCACGATTTAAAGCGCTCTCGCTAAGCGCTAATGAATGTTGATGAACCGAGGCGCATTTAATAAAACTCACAATTGATTTCGAGCGAATAGCCCAATCAAGAGGATACAAGAGGATAGAATTCCAGAGGTTCCAAGCGAGCAACCCGGAGTCGGAGCGATTTCAAATTCGTCGCCGGCCCGCGTCGGTTTACCCGGCCAAGCGGCCGAGTAAATGTTCCAACTGCTCAAAATCAATTGGTTTGGTCATGTACTCGTTGCAGCCGGCAGCCAACGCATCGGCGTGAAAGTCAGCCGTGTCGTGCGCCGAGACGGCGACAATCGGCACTTTACGCAACGCCGCGTTTTCGCGAATGCGGCGCGTCGCTGTCAATCCGTCAAGTACCGGCAAGCTCAAATCCATCAGGATCACGTCCGGAGACTCGCTCCCCGCAAGGTCAACCGCCTCTTGGCCGTTGACCGCTTCAATGACCCGGTAACCGCTCATTTCCAGCAGGCGCTTCATCATAAAGCGATTATCTTCAAAATCTTCGACCACCAGGACAGTCCACGTGCGGTCGGCTGGTTCTTGATTAATCACGATCTTACCCAACTTATGAAGATGGTGTGACGTGCATGCCTTCGGCAACAGCGTATTACTGGCAAGCACTACCTTTTTTTGTTACTATCCGCATCGAAACACGACACAAGAATAATACCTTCAGGGTTCGGTTTCGTACATACCTTAAGCCTCAACGCACCGTCTATGCTGTCGTTGAACCGAACCAATCTTGAGTCTTTGGCAAGCGAGAATGAAGCCTTTACCTTCGGAAATAAATGACTCCGATGAAATGCGTGACTTGGGTCGGGCCTCGGTTCAAATTGTCCATGACCTGAAAAACCAACTCAATGGTCTCAAACTCTATGCCACTTTCTTACGCAAACGTTTAGAGAAAGCCGGGCGACCGGCGGACGAGTTGGAGACGGTTGCCAAGCTACTCGCCGGGCTGGAACGCTCCGCCACGGATATGAACCTGCTGGTGCGCTACGGCCGCCCGCTGACGCTCCGACCCGCGCCGCGTGGCGACCTTGCGAAAATACTCACCGCCGCCCTCGGCGATGAAGTCAAAATCAAAGTCGGCGGCAACACTTTCACCGGCGACTTCGACCCTGCCGCACTGACCGAGGCGCTGCGAGATATCACCGACGGGGCGCTTCACAGCAGGGTCCACGCGGGGGACGCGAAAGGCCCGCTCGAAATCAGTCTGTCGCGCGACGAAAGCGGCGGCGCGCCACAAGCCATGATCGAGTGGGCCAGTGTCAGGCACGCGGCGGCGGAAGACCTCTTTCACTCATTCGCCGGCAGCCACGGGATGCGGATGGCACTCGCGGCGAAAATCATCAGGGCACATGATGGCGACGCCACGCACGAAGCGGACAAATTGCGCGTCAGTCTGCCACTCAGCAAAGATGAGAAATGAAAGCGCACCGGGTTGAAAGCTTTCGATTCGTCTCGACCGCCCGCTATTCATCACCCATCGTTAATTTAAGGAGACATTACTAAGGTGGAACGTAAAGAGATACGCATTCTGGTTGTTGACGACGAACAGATGATGGCCGATTCGCTAAAGCAGAATCTAATCGAGGAAGGCTTTACGGTGGACACAGCGTCGAGTGGCGCCGATGCCATCGAGCAGTTCGACTGCGGCGGGCATCACCTGTTGCTCTGCGATCTGCAACTGCCAGACATCGATGGAATGGAAGTGCTGCGCCATGCCAAAGATTCGCGACCCTCGACGGAGGTGATCATGATGACCGGCTACGGGACGGTGGCGCGCGCGGTCGAGGCGACGAAAGCGGGCGCTTATTGGTTTCTCGAAAAGCCTTTCGACTTCGAGATGTTACCGCCGCTCGTCGAGAAGGCGCTCGAACGCCGCGAGTTGATGGCCGAGACCGAGACGATGCGCCGCCAACTCTCGACCCGCACCGAATACTTCAACATCATCGGTTCGTCAAAGCCGATGCAGACTATTTACGAGACCATCGAATCGGTCGCCAAGTCGGACGCCAACGTGCTGATCGTGGGCGAATCTGGCACTGGCAAGGAACTAATCGCCAACGCCATCCACTACAATTCCTTACGCGCGAAGAAGGCGTTCATCAAAGTGAACTGCGCGGCGCTGCCGAAAGAGTTGATCGAATCAGAACTGTTCGGCCACACCAAGGGGGCGTTCACCGGGGCGCACGCCGACAAAGACGGTTTGATCCAGCACGCCGCCGGCGGCTCGCTGATGCTCGACGAAATCGCCGAGATGCCGGTCGAATTGCAACCGAAACTGCTCCGCGTGCTGCAGGAGCGCAGCTACCGCAAGATCGGCTCGGAGCGAACCTACGCTGTCGACTTCCGCCTCATCACTTCGACCAACCGCCCGCCGGCGGACGCGATTCGCGACGGCATGCTGCGCGACGATTTGTTCTACCGCATCTCGACGATCACCATCCACGTGCCGCCATTGCGCGAGCGAACCGAGGACATCCAGATTTTGACCGAACACTTCCTGAAGATGTACGCACGCAAGTACCAGCGCCAGATCGTCGGCATCTCGCAGACGGCCTATCAGCGTTTATTCGCGCACATGTGGCCGGGTAATGTCCGCGAATTGCAGAACGTCATCGAGCGCGCGGTGCTGCTTGCCAAGACTAACAAGATCGAACCCGTCGATTTGCCCTTCGACAACGGCACGATGCCGGAAAAGGCCGCACAGAGTTCAGAGTGGGAGGTGCCGCCCAACATGACGCTCGAAGACATCGAAAAATTAGTGATCGAAAAGACTCTGCAACGCACCGGCGGCAATAAGCAGGCGGCGGCCAACCTTTTGGGCATCTACCGCCCACGCCTCTACAGCAAAATCAGAAAATACAAGATCGACATCCCGGCGCTCGTCTCTGCATAACAGTCTCGAGTCTGGAGTCTAAGAGTCAAAATCAAACGCCCGGCTTTGACGACCGGGCTTTCCTCTTTTTGACTCCAGACTCTTAGACTCCAGACTCCAGACTAATCAAGTTGGTAGGTGGCGACGCTGGTTGGTGTTTCGAAGCAGCGGACTTTGTAGACCTGTACGCGGTCGTCGCCGACGCGGCGCGCGACGTGTTCGAGGATGTAGCGCGCGAGGTTCTCCGCCGACGGGTTCAATTCTTTGTCGAAGGGCGGGAGTTCGTTGATGTTGCGGTGGTCGAGGTACTGCACGATCTCGTCCGCCGCCGACTTTAATTCGCCGAAGTCAACGAGCAGCCCGATGTTGTCCAGTTCGCGCCCGCGCGCAAAAATCTCGATCCGGTAATTATGGCCGTGCAGGTTTTCGCACTTCCCCTGGTAGCCGCGCAACTGGTGCGCGCTGGAAAAGTTTCGTTCGATCATCACTTCAAACATACAGGCAAGTCTAAAGTCCGCAGTCTCAAGTCGCAAGTCGAAGGGGAGGTCTGGAGTCTGGAGCAGCAGGTTTGGAAGACTCAAGCCGGAAGTTTGACTTTCGACTTTGGACTCACGGCTCCTGATTTCTGATGAAAGAATCGCGCGACTTCGGCGAGGTCCGAGGTGACGCGGCACGGCGGAAGACTTTTTAGAAACAACTTCCCATAACTCTGTGTGCGCAGGCGCGGATCGAGGACGGCGAGCACGCCGCGGTCGGTCGCGCTTCTGATTAAGCGCCCGAGGCCCTGCTTCAAACTGATGATCGCCTGCGGCACGCTGAACTCGTAAAAGCTCGACCCGCCCTGCTCTTCGATGAACCGTTGCCGCGCCGCGATGATCGGGTCGCTCGGCACCGCAAACGGCAGCTTGTCAATAATCACGCACGACAATTGTTCGCCGCGCACGTCCACGCCCTGCCAGAAACTCGCCGTCGCGAACAGCACCGCGTTCGGCGTCGCGCGAAACTTTTCCAGCAGCCCCGCCTTCGACGCACTGCCCTGCACGAAGCATGGATAATCGATTTTTGGCGCGACCCGCTCGTAGAGCGCGCGCATCCCGCTCAGTGAAGTCGAGAGCACAAAGGCGCGCCCGCGCGACACTCTCAACAGTTCGGTTACTTCGACGGCCGCCTCGTCCGCCCACTGCGACGAGCGCGGTTCGGGCATCCGCGGCGGCAGATACAGCACCGCCTGCCGTTCGTAATCGTAGCCCGATGGCGCGACCAGTTCATCAGTCTTGTCCGGGAGGCCGAGTCGCTCGCGCACGAAGTTAAAGTTGCCGGCACTCGCCAGCGTCGCCGAAGTCAGGACGACGGTTTCGACCCGCTCGAAAAGTTTATCCTGCAACAGCGTGGAGACATCAATCGGCGACGCGCGCAGGAAAGTCCCACGGCCGCGCCGTTCCAGCCAATAGACGTAGCGGCGGTCATCGCCCGCAACGATGAACTCAAGATGAAAGCGCACCTCGCGGATGCGCCGCACGATGTTCTCAACCTCCGGCGGTTGTTCTTTCAGCGCGTCGAGTGTCGTCTCCATTCGGTGCAGCGCGCCATCAAGGCTGAGGTAAGACTGGCCGACCGCCGTCGCCTCAATCTCGCCGGTTTTCGCTTTGTGCGCGAACGTACCGGGCAGGATCGGATACCGGCCCTCTTCGCCGCGCCCGTCGTGCGTCGCCAGCCCCGCCCAGAACTGCTCGCCGAAGCGCACGATGCGCGCCGCGCTTTTGGTCAACTCGCGATTCGCGCTCACGTCGGTGATCGGAAGGTTCTGCGAATCACGCAACAGATCGTCGATCATGTAGCTCGACACCTGCGAGCCGAAGTACTCCGCCGCGACATCCTCAATCTGATGCGCCTCGTCGAAGATGACCGCCGAGTAGTCGGGAATGACCTGACCGTACTCGCCGCCGCGAAGTGCCAGGTCGGCGAAGAAGAGATGGTGATTAACGATGACGATGTCGGCGTCGGTCGCGCGTTGCCGCATTCGCGTGATGAAGCACGGATCGTAGTCCGGGCACTTCTGCCCGAAACAGATTTCCGAACGTGCGTCGATGTGACGCCAGAAGGAGAGGTTTTCGGGAAGGTCGGTGAGTTCCGCGCGGTCGCCCGTCGGTGAGTCGCGCGCCCAATGCCGCACCTCGTCGAAGTAATCAACGTCGTCGAAGTTGTCGAGCACCGGCATCGTCTCTGCCTTTTTGATGCGATTGAGGCAGGCGTAATTGTTCCGGCCCTTCATATACGCGGCGGTGAATTTCTTCGGCAGGACGCGTTGCAGGAAAGGGATGTCTTTTTCCATCAACTGCTCTTGCAGATTCTTCGTCCCCGTCGAGATCACGACCCGCGTCCCGCGCGCTGTCGCCGCCGCAATCGCCGGGACGAGATAGGCAAGCGTCTTCCCTGTCCCCGTGCCGGCCTCAACGACGAGGTGGCGGCGCTCCTCGAACGCGCGCAACACCGCCTCAGCCATCTGAATCTGGCCGGGCCGGTATTCGTAATCAGGATGCGCGTGCGCGATCAACCCGCCGCGCCCGAAGATTTCTTCCATGCGATTAACAGTGAGGCACGATGATAGATTGTGTCATGTCGGATAGTAGTCGCGAGTAAATTCGTTAGAGCTTTCATTCCAACTCAGCCTCGGAAAATGCCTCTTACTTTCGCCACAAAGTCTGGCAGCAACGGCGACGCGATGTCATCCTCATCTTTCAAAGTTGCCACAAGTTTGAGCGCCCGCTCGTCGAGACGATAAAGCTCAACCTCGCGCGTCTCCGGGTAAATGATCCAGTATTCTTTGACTCTGTACTTGCCATACAGTTGACGCTTAACCGTTCGGTCGCGGTGTTCATTCTCCGCTCCGGGAGAAACGATCTCAATCATAATATCCGGTGCCCCGCTGATGCGCTCGCCAGAAGCGATTTCGCCGCGTCGCTCCTCGCTCACAAAAACGACGTCCGGTATCACACCGCTCAAATCGCTAAAGATGACACCCGGCCCCGGCACGATCATGCCGACCGGGTACTTGTCGAGGTATGTCTGAAACAAGACAATTATGTTTTTTACAATCAACTGATGCGTGAGGGTGGGAGCGCGAGACACAAAGATTTCTCCTTCGATGAGTTCATAGCGGTTTCCATCATCGGGCATGCAATCGAGGTCAGCGACAGTCAAGACTGGTTCGATTTGTGTTGACATAATGACTCCTCGGCTCCATCAACTTTACCTTCATTGAAACCTTTGCAACTCCTCAATCAGCACCCATCATTTGCGTTTCAGCCACGCGCCGCTTCATACGCTTTGGGTAGAGCGGGAAGCGCGAGGCGAGTTCGTGGACGGACTGTTTCACTTTCCGCCGCACGTTCTCCGACTCCGGCTCGTTTAGAATTTCGGCGATCAGACGCGCGATTATACGCATCTCGTCTTCGCCCATCCCGCGCGTCGTCAGTGCGGGCGTGCCGAGGCGGATGCCGGAGGCGACGAACGGCGAGTTGGTGTCGAAGGGAATCGTGTTCTTGTTGACCGTGATGCCGGCGGCTTCGAGGGCTTTTTCGGCGACCTTGCCCGTAATGCCCTTGCCGCCGTTGAAGACATCAACAAGCACGAGATGATTGTCCGTCCCGCCGGAGACGAGGCGGAAGCCTTGCGCCTGTAATCCGGCGGCGAGCGCTTTCGCGTTCTTCAGAATGTTCTGCTGATACTCTTTGAAGTCATCGCGCAGAGCCTCGCCGAACGCGACCGCCTTCGCCGCGATGATGTGGACGAGCGGCCCGCCCTGCACGCCCGGGAACGCGCGCTTATCAATGTCTTTCGCGTACTCCTCACCACACAGAATCAATCCACCACGCGGGCCGCGCAAGGTTTTGTGCGTCGTCGTCGTGACGTAATCGGCGTGCGGCACCGGCGACGGGTGGAGTCCGGCGGCGACGGGGCCGGCGATGTGCGCGATGTCGGCCATCACACGCGCGCCGATTGAGCGGGCGATCTCGCCGATGCGCTCGAAGTTGATAATGCGCGCGTAGGCCGAAGCCCCGCAGATAATCAATTTCGGACGATGCTCTTCGGCAATGCGCTGCAACTCGTCGTAATCAATCTGCTCGGTCTCACGCGACACGCCATAGTCGGCGACCTTGTAGCTGAGGCCGGAGAAGTTGAGCGGGTGACCGTGCGTCAGGTGGCCGCCGTGCGAGAGGTTCATGCCGAGAATTTGGTCGCCATAATTCAGCGCCGCTAAGAAGACGGTCATGTTCGCCTGCGCGCCGCTGTGCGGCTGGACGTTGGCATGCGCGGCTCCGAAGATTTGTTTCGCGCGATCAATCGCCGCCTGCTCGACGACATCCGACCATTCACACCCGCCGTAGTAACGCTTGCCCGGATAGCCCTCCGCGTACTTGTTCGTGAAGACCGAACCCATTGCTTCGAGCACCGCCTCGCTGACGAAATTCTCCGACGCGATCAACTCCAGCCCCTCGGCCTGCCGCGCCACTTCCATGTCAATCGCGTTGCCGATTAAGGGGTCTATTTCGGCGAGCGGCGAATTAAAAGTATCGTTCATCTCTTCTCCTCGAACCGTCAGTTTTCAGCTTCCCCGGTGTTAACTTTCTTCGTGTGGCGGCGCAACCAGTTTTCTATCTCTTCGACTTCGCCGTTTCATCTCCGCAAACGCATCCTGAAACTTGTCCGCTATCCGTCGCGCTTTTTCTTTTATTTCCGGCGGGGCGGGAGGCAGTATTTCCGCGACCACTTTGCCGCTTGCGATGTATAAGGCGATTTGTGAGTTTTCCGCCACGCCGACAACACGCGCCATGTCCGGCGGCATAGCGATGACCCAACCGGCATCTTCCGTCCTGATCGGCGTTAGTGATTCAGACATCCTAAGCTCCTTCAAAAGGTTTAGAAACTAAGTTGGAAGAAGCCAGCTATGACTTCACAACTCCAGACTCACGCCCCCAGACCTTTCTCAATTTCTGTAATCTTGGCGACGCGCGCGGCGTGGCGTCCGCCGTCGAAATTAGCCGCGAACCACGCGCGCACGATTTTCGGAATCTCTCCCAATGGTGTGGTGCGCGCGCCGATGGCGAGAACATTGGCGTCGTTGTGCTGGCGGGCGAGCCGCGCCGTTTCTTCCGTCCACGCGACCGCCGCGCGCACGCCCGGCACCTTGTTCGCGGCAATCGCCATCCCCGTCCCCGACCCGCACACAAGCAATCCCTGCTCGGCCTCACCGTGCGCGACCCTTTCCGCGACCTTGCGCGCGTAGTCCGGGTAATCCACCGACTCTTCAGACACCGAGCCGAGGTCTTCAAACTCGATGCCAAGCTCTTCGAGCAAAGGCTTCAAGCGTTCTTTCTCGGCGTAGCCTGCGTGGTCACTAGCTAATGCGATTTTCATGATGCGTCGAATCCAGATGGTAGAGGCTGAAGTTATTTTCAGAGTGCGATGTTACATCACGCTTCCGAAGCCACGCAACGAAATGCCACATCCTGTGAATCGCCGCCGCCGTTTCACTTGCGACGTTTGCTTTACTCTTCACTACTGCGCGAGAATGTGCGCTCATTTGAAACCGTTCTTTTAACTACCGCTAAGGAGATTACTCAAAAACTTATATGCGCTGGTCACAGTATTTCATTCCGACACTCCGCGAAGACCCGGCTGATGCCGAGGTCGTTTCACATCGTCTGTTGCTGCGCGCCGGATTGATCCGGCAACTCGGCGCGGGCATTTACTCTTATTTGCCTCTGATGCAGCGTTCCGCCCTGCGCGTGATGCAAATCATCCGCGAAGAGATGAACGCTGTCGGCGGCCAGGAGTTTTTTCTGCCGGCGCTTCATCCCGCCAGCGTGTGGATCGAGTCAGGGCGCTGGACGGCGATTGGC
>JACDEG010000659.1 GCA_013816505.1 Pyrinomonadaceae bacterium
ACAACAGATTTTGGCGTTCGCGCTCCACTTTCCCCGATTTAGCTAGATGACGGTGCGCGATTTTCAGGATGACCGAACCGGAAAGTGCCAAAAACCCCAATAAAACAACTAGCACCAAAAGTTAGTACCAAACATGTCAGATGGCTGTTGATTGCTACGAAGTGTTCAAAAGTGCTGACATCTAACATCTAGCATCCGACATCTATTCCTTCGCCTCGCGCAGCAGAAGCTCGGCAATGGCGATATCTTCGGGGCGCGTGATCTTGATGTTGCGGGTGTCGCCCTCGACCACCGTCACGGCGCCGCCGAGGCGTTCGACGAGCGCGCTGTCATCAGTCACTTCCCAATTTTCCGCGAGCGCCCGTTCATAGGCCCGGCGCATCAATTCATAACGAAAGCACTGCGGCGTCTGCGCGTGCCACAGCGTCGCGCGTTCTGGCGTCCGCATCACACGCGCCCCACGGACTTCCTTAATGGTATCGGTCGCGGGTACGGCGAGGATCGCCGCGCCGCCGATGCACGCCGCCTCCACCGTCAGGTCGATCTGTTCGGAGGTGACGAACGGACGCACGCCGTCATGCACCGCGACGATCTCGGCGGTCGCCGCGCGGACGGCTTGTAGCCCACGCCACACCGTCTCGGTGCGCGTCCTGCCGCCCGCAACGACCCGCGCGATTTTGGCGAGCGTGTACCGTCCGGCAAGCTGGAGGAAGCCAGCGATGTCGCCTTCCGGGACGACCACGATCACCTCTCTGATACTTGTCGATTGTTCAAAACGTCTGAGCGTGTGAATGATGATGGGGGTGCCGCCGAGTTCACGGAACTGCTTGGCCTGCCCGCCGCCCGCCCTCGTTCCCTGTCCGGCGGCGGCGATGATCGCGACGTTCATAAGGATGAAGAAACAAAAGATGAGGAACGAGACACCAAGGGAGAATCTTTCACCCCTCATCTTTCATCCCTCATCCTGGTCTTTAGTCAACAACCGTTTCGCCGTGCTCACTGCCGCGCGGATGAGCGACGGTCGGTCGGGCGGCGGTCTCACGCTGCGGTAACGGGTTGCTGCGGCGTATGCCGCCGTTGATGGCGCGCTGGGTCTCGCTGGTATGGATGCCGTTATCCTCTTCCCACAGACGACCGAAAATCATTTTGCCAGCGGTGGTCTGAAGAACGCTCGTCACTGCGATGTCGGCGTTCTTGCCGATCATCCGGCGCGCATTGTCGACGACCACCATCGTGCCGTCGTCGAGGTACGCGACGCCCTGATTATACTCTTTGCCTTCTTTCAGGATGAAGACGCGCATCGCCTCGCCGGGCAGCACGACCGGCTTTAACGCATTGGCGAGTTCGTTGATGTTGAGCACCGAGACGCCATGCAGTTGCGCGACCTTGTTCAGGTTGAAGTCGTTGGTGACAACGACTGCCTCCAACTGTTTGCTCAGTTCGAGCAACTTCAGGTCGACCTCCTTGACTGCCGGGAAGTCGGTGTCAATCACCTGAATGTCGAGCGCGCTGTTGCCCTGCAAGCGGTTGAGCATATCGAGGCCGCGCCGCCCGCGCTGCCGCTTCGATGAATCGGGCGAGTCGGCGACCTGCTGCAATTCACGCAGCACGAACTGTGTGATGATGATCGTGCCGCTAAGAAAACCGGTTTCGGCAATGTCAGCGATGCGTCCGTCGATAATCACCGACGTGTCGAGAATTTTGTAGTCGCGCCGCGTATTCTTGTCCCTGAAAATCCCTCCGAGGGCCGACAGTTCCAAGTAGTCGCCCTTCGCCGCGCCGACCATTAATCCGATGTACGCCATCAGGAACGCGAGTGACAGCGTCAGAAACGCCTTGGTCGAAGGCGCCACCGCCGGCGACTCCTGGTGGCTGATGAGCGTGCCGATGAGATACGCGCCGATGATGCCGAGGATCGAGCCGATGGCCGCACCGATCAGCGTCCGCAGCGAAGCGCGTTGAATTCGTATCTCGAAAAATATGATCGCGATGGCGATGATGAGCGCGACTCCCGCCGAGATCAGGCCGTGACCCGGCACCGGATGCAAAACGTACCCGGCCGCTACCAGAATCGCTACAAAGATTATTCGTATCAGAATGATATCCGTCCGCATGGCCGGGATATTAACACGCCCGGAAGCGATGCGTCACGAATAAGCGTTGCGCAGGCAGGGAATAACGAGGGCGCGACAGGAGTAGCGGTTCATAAGGGACGCGGTTCAACAGATGATGTAGTCATTCACGGTCTCCGCCGGCTACTGTCGCCGACAACGAGCGTCTGGCCGGTGATGGCGGCGGCGTCTGTAGACAGCAGATAGACGCAGGCGCGGGCCGCTTCGTCCGGCGCGCCCCCGCGTCGCTCGGAGAACTCTTCCGGCGCAGATTCATCGTGTCCACCGGACGACGATGAACGCGGTTCCGCCGCCGTCCCGCCGTCGCCCGCGTGGATGGCGACGCAGTTAACCCGCACGCGTGGCGCTAGTTCCTGCGCCTGCGCCCTCGTCAATCCGATGACGCCCGCGTGCGCGACGACCGCGCTTAAGTTCCCGCCGCGTCCACACACACCGTCCCCCGCCCCGGCGGTGACATTGACAATTGCCGGACGTGGGCGTTGGCGCAGCAACGGCGCCGCCGCTTGCGCGCAAAGGAACGTTCCCTTTAGCGTCAGCCGCGTCGCAGTGTCCCAATCCTCTTCGCTCAACTCTTCGAGCCGCACGTCGCGCACCGCCAGGCCCGCCGCGTTGATCAGCAGATCGAGACGGCCGTAGGCGTCTTCCACCGCCCCAAAGACGCGCCGCACATCACCGGCACGCGACACGTCGCCTTCGACCGCGTGGGCGAGCGTGCCCATCTCGCGCAACTCCTCAGCGACGCGCCCGCCCTCGGCGTCACGCGGCGCGTAGTTAACGATCACGTACGCGCCTTCGAGCGCGAGTTGCAGCGCGACGGCGCGACCGACGCCGCTACCACCCCCTGTGACGAGCGCGACGCGCTCAGCGAATCCGCGGAAATTTTGTCCTGGCATATTAAAGAAGATGTCGGAGGACAGATGCTGGATGTTAGTAACCTTTGGTGCTAGTTGATATCCGTCATTTTGGGGCATGGCGCTCCACTTTTCGCTCAGAACACAACAGATTTTGGCGTTCGCGCTCCACTTTCCCCGATTTAGCTAGATGACGGTGCGCG
>JACDEG010000190.1 GCA_013816505.1 Pyrinomonadaceae bacterium
TAACGCGCAGGCGCAGGCGACCGGCGGCTCCGCGACGGGAACCGTGCTCGACACTAACGGCGCGGCTATCGCAAACGCGACGGTGACGCTACGCAGCAAGACGACTGGGCAACAACTCGCGGCGCAGACGACAGACGCCGGGTCGTACAATTTCCCGAACGTTCCCGTTGGCGACTACACGATTCAATTCGAGCAGAGGGGATTTCAGACGGCGACACAGGATGTAAAGGTCGCGCTGAATCAGGAATCGGGCATCAACGTCACGCTGCAGGTCGCCGGCGTTGCGAGCGAAACAATCGAAATCACGGCGGGCAACGAAGCGCTCGTGCAGACTGAAAGTTCGCAACTGAGCAGAAACTACGAGACGCGACAAGTGCAGGACCTTCCGATCTTCAACGACGTGCGGTCGCTCTCGCTGCTTTCTCCGGGCGTCGTGGCGCAAGGCGTCGGTGTGTCGGGGCAGGGCGGCTCAGTCGGCGGTACACGACCGCGCTCGAACTCATTTAACGTCGACGGAGTGGATAATAACGATCCGGTTGTCACCGGCACACAAACAAATGTTATTCAGGACGCTATCTCGGAAGTTTCGATCCTGACGAACAACTACAACGCAGAATTCGGCACAGGCTCCGGCGGGCAGTTCAATACCGTCACCAAGACTGGCACGAACGAGTTTCACGGCTCCGGCTTCATCTACTTACAAAACCAGAACCTCAACGCGACGACTACATCAGAGGAGGCGAGCATCAAGCGCGGCGATCTGAAAGAGAAGCCGCGACTGAGAGACCCGCGCTTCGGCGCGACGCTCGGCGGTCCCATCCGACGCAACAAGCTCTTCTTCTTCGGCGCGATTCAACACGACCCGATCAGTCAAGAAGGCAGCGGTGTCGCGTATCGCGCTCCGACCTCAGAGGGACTCGCGCAGATCGCCAACCTTCCGGGCGCGAGTCCGTTCATCTTCAACTTGCTGCGAGACAATCTGATATTGGCCACGACAACGACATCATTCGAGGACGTGCTCGGCGCTTCCATCCCGTTCGGCGATGTCTCCGTCGTGAACCCCAACGATTCGCGCCAGACGCAGTATCAGATCAACATCGACCACTTGCCCGGAACGCGCGATCAATTCCGCTATCGCCTCACATCCGACAACATCTCGGCGCTGCTGCCCGGCAGCGGCAACGCCAAATTCAACAGCTCGGCGGTTCAAGCGTCGCGCTTGTTCTCCGCCACGTGGGTGCGCACGCTCAACTCCAGCCTCGTCAACGAACTGCGCTTATCTTACAGACGCTTCAAGCAGGATTTCGTCTTGCAGGACCCGGCTTTCAATACTTTCCCGACTCTCACGGTTGCGCCCCTCAACCTCGGACTCGGACCGAGCAGCAGCCTGCCGCAGGGAGGCTTCAACAACTCTTACCAGATATATGATTCGATGAGCGCGACGCGAGGCGCTCATACCCTCAAGTTCGGCGGCGAGTTGCGTTTCCTGATCTTCACGAGCCGTTTTCTCCAGCGCGGGCGCGGCGACTATGTCTATTCTTCGTTTGAAGAACTCGTCACTGATGCGCCTCCGACCGTAGTGGATTTGCGCGGCGTCGGCTCGGACGCATTCGCCGGCAACCAGCGTAAGTTTTATGTCTTCGGGCAGGACGACTGGAAGTTGACGCCGAACCTCACGGTCAATCTCGGATTGCGGTACGAGTATCTCGGTTCGCCTCGGGACGCGGCGTTGCAGGCACTGAACTCGATTGCTGACGTTCCCGGCATCATCGAGTTTCGCGCACCGAAGCCCGACAAGAACAACTTCGCGCCGCGCGTCGGGTTTGCCTATTCGCCGGATTTCGAGAGCCGTCTCGGTCGACTCCTGTCCGGCAGACGCGGTCAAAGCTCTGTCCGTGCCAACTTCTCCCTGAGCTACTACGAAACTTCCCAGAACTTCTACATCAACACCGTCCCGCCGCAATTCCAGCAATCGATCAGTGCTTCGGCTTTCAACATCGGCGCTCCTTTCCTTCAGAACGGCGGAGTGCCGCCGACACCGATCCCACCGATCACGACCGCCGCCGCACGTAGCGCGACGGCGAACTTCATGGTTGATCCGATTGAGCCGTACAACATGGCTTGGTCGCTTTCCTACCAGAGAGAGCTGACGACGGGCACGGTAATGGAGTTGCGCTATCTGCACAGTGCTGGTCGTCACCTGCCGGTGCAGGTGCGTCTCAACGGCGGCGTCATTGACACCAGCAAACTCGTCATTCCGACTTTCCTCATTCAGCCGACGACAACGCAACTTCAAGAGCTACCGACGCTCGGAAGCATCGGCTTAGACATTGATCCGGTGACGGGAGCGAACCGCCGCTTTCCGGCGCGGCTCGGAAGTTCCGGCTTTCGCGGCGACGTGACAGCATTCCTGCCTGTCGGTAACTCCGTCTATGATGGCGTCTCTGTGAGCCTCGTGCGCCGCTTCAGCCGCAACTTCGCTTTCACGGCGGCTTATACTTTCAGCAAGACGATTGATAACTCGACCAACGAACTCTTCTCCTCGACCGTCAATCCGCGTCGCCCACAAGACTTCTTCAATCTAAGAGACGAGCGCGGGCTGTCAACCCTCGACGTGCCGCACCGCTTCGTCGCTTCTTTCAACTACGATGTGCCGTTCTTCAACCGCAGCGACAACGCCTTCCTCAAGAACCTCCTCGGCGGCTGGCAACTGAATGGCATCTTCCAGACGCAATCCGGTCAGGTCATCACGCCCCAGTCCGGCATAGACAGCAACCGCAACCGAGATGCCGCGGGAGATCGCACGATCATTAATCAGAACGGCGTGGAAGGCACAGGCAGTCCGGTTATCGCACTCAACAGTGCGGGACAGGAAGTTAGGCTCGGCGATGCTGCGACCGTCGCTTACGTCGCCACGAACCCGAACGCGCAGTACATTCAAGCGGGCTACGGCGCACGCGCAACCGCCGGACGCAATACGCTTCGCACCAACGGCTTCAACCGCACAGACGCCGTGTTCCTCAAAAACTTCCGCTTCGGCGAAGAACGTTACAACTTCCAGTTCGGCGCGGAGGTCGGCAACCTCTTCAACCAGCGCATACGCACTATCGGCGATTTCGGCTCGCCGTTCTTCGGCAACCAGAACGACCCGAACCGGTCCAACCTCTTCGGCATCGGATCAGTCTCCTTCGCCTTCCCGACCGTGACCAGTCCACTTTTCAACAACTACAGCGCGGGCAACTTCTCAGGGCGCACGCTTCAATTGCGCGCTAAGTTTATCTTCTAACTCTTTGGTCAGCGACGACCATACACACCGGGAGCATCTGCAACAGATGCTCCCGGTCTTTGTTTATGCCTGATCGACGGCGCCCTGCGCATTCGATTCAAGCGGCGTATTAGATGACGCTGAGAATGCTTCTGATCAAAGGGTCGAACTAGCGACAAGCCGCCTATGAATCTTCTTGATTTATAAGCAGGTCGCATTCAGAGCAACTTAGACTTCCTCATCGCAATCTCTGCGACCGAAAGCCAAGTTCAACCGTGTCAGGCAGATACCGATGTCGTCAGCGAGCGGTATAAACCTTGCCCTGACCGAACAAGAGATAACAGCGCAGCGCGTGGCTCGACGCTTCACACCATGGAAGCCGCCGGCGGTTACGGTGCAAGCTGCCGTCGCCATTCGGTTCGCAAAGGTCAACAGTCTGGAGGTTTACATGAAGAGGAAAATCCCCCACCTAACTAGCGCGGCATCTATCTTCTGCGCACTTCTTTCCATCTTGACAATCTTTGGCGACGTACTCGCCCAGACCGGGACATCCTCGGTGCGAGGCACAATCCTCGACCGACAAGGCAACGTCGTCGCGGGTGCAGCGGTCACACTCATCAACACCGAAAATAATTTCACGCGCACCCAAACTACGAACGAGGACGGCGGCTACACCTTCGCTGCCGTCCCGCCCGGCACTTACCGTGTCGAGGCGGAAGCCCCGAACTTCAAGAAGGTGGTAGTGAATCAAGTTTACGCACTCGTTGATACGCCGGTGGATGTTGACCTCCAACTCGAACCGGGCGACCTGAGCGAGACCATCACCGTCACCGCTAGTACCGATGCGCCGCTTAACACCACAGATGCGACCATCGGCAATACTTTCGAGCGCACGCGCATTGAGGGACTTCCCTTGAACGCGCGCAATGTCGTTGGCTTACTTTCATTGCAGCCGGGCGTGACGCGAGATGGGTATGTAAACGGTGGACGCGCTGACCAAGCGAACATTACGCTCGACGGCGTTGACGTGAACGAGCAGCAGGCTGGACTAGACGTGGTTGCAACTGCGGTCGCCACCGCCGCCGCAGGTGCGACTACCAGCCAAGCGTTCGGAAGTGTTTTGCGTTTGACGCCCGATGCCTTGCAAGAGTTCCGCGTCGTGACGACGAACCCGAATGCTGATGCCGGACGTTCATCCGGCGCTCAGGTTACACTCCTCACGCGCTCCGGCACGAATGAGTTCCACGGCTCTCTTTATCACTATCATCGCAACACGATCACCTCCGCCAACGACTTCTTCAACAACGCGGCGGGAGTCGAGCGTCCGCAACTCCTGCGCAACATTTTCGGCGGAAGCTTAGGCGGTCCGATCAAGAAAGATCGCGCCTTCTTCTTCTTCACCTACGAGGGATTCCGCGAAGCGACGGGGACGAGCGCTGTCCGACTCGTGCCGCTTCAGTCGCTCGGTCAGGGCATCATCCGCTATCGAACGGAAAGCGGCGCGAGCGACCCCGGCTGCCCGGCTGGCACGCCCGCCGGAATTGCCTGCCTGACACCGGCCGAGATCAACGCGGCTTACATCGCCGCAAACGGCGTCTCACCCAGTGTCAACCAGGCGGCGCTCGCCTACATCGCCGACCGCACGCGACGGTATCAGGCGAACGATACAACCGTCGGAGACGGCATCAATACCGGAGGCTTTCGCTTTAACGCACGCACGCCGACGACGCTCAACACATACATCGCCAAGTTCGACTTCAACCCGACCGACCGGCAAACGCTCTTCCTGCGCGGCAACTATCAGCAAGACGTTGTCTCGCTCGCGCCCGATTATCCAGACTTACCTTCACCCGGCATCTGGAATCACCCGAAAGGATTAGCCGTCGGTCACACGTGGACGGCGTCGGGCAGGTTCATCAACCGCTTCACCTACGGCTTCACGCGCGCGGCGTTCAGCCAGCAGGGAGACTCGGACGAGAACGAGACGGCGTTCCGCTTCGTCTTCGACCCGAATCCGACCAAGTCGTTAACGAGGGTCACACCCGTGCACAACTTCGTTGATGACATCTCATATCTACGCGGCAACCACGCGATGCAGTTCGGCGGCAACATTCGACTCATACGCAACCGCCGTAGCTCATTCAACGGTGCCTTCGACTTCGCCGACACCAATCCTTCGGGCTACGAAGCATCCGGCGGTGTTCTGACGTTCGCCGGAGATGGCAGTGGTGCCGCGATCTTTCCTGATGTGGGCGCTGATTCGCTCATCTCTCTGCGCGACTCGCTCGCCGCTTACATCGGGCGCTTCTCGGATGTGCGCGGGTTTTTCACCTACGATCAATCGGGAAAACTCTTGCCCGCCGGTTCGCCCGCCGACCGCACCTTTGCGACTGAAGAATACGAAGCCTACTGGCAGGATAGCTGGCGCATCCGTCCGAACTTTACTCTGACTTACGGTGTGCGCTACTCGACCTCGACGCCCGTCTACGAAGTCAACGGATTCCAAGTCAAGCCGACCCAGAGCCTTACCGAGTTTTTCGAGCGGCGAGTCGCCGGAATGGAGAGCGGCATGCCATACAACGAGCTTATCTCGCTCGACCTCGCCGGAACAGCGAATGGCAAACCTGGTTTTTACAATCAAGACTGGAACAACTTCGCGCCGTCAGTCGCCTTCGCCTACTCGCCCGACTTCGGCGACAACTTCTTCGGGCGACTCGTCGGCAGGAGCGGCAAGAGCGTCATACGCGGCGGCTTCCGCATGTCCTACGACCGCATCGGCAGCCAACTCGCCGTCACGTTCGACCTCAATAACCAACTCGGCTTTTCCTCCGGCGTGGCGACGCCGCCCAACCTCTACAACGTCACGGACAGGCTCGGACCTCTCTTTACCATAACCGACCCGAACATACGCAGCTTTCCGAGCGTCGCCGGAAATTTCAACACGTCGCTGACGTTCCCATTGTCGCAACCAGCAGACAACGCCGAGCGCATCGAGTCGACGCTCGACGACCGACTCACCACGCCCTACAACTACAGCATCAATCTCTCCTACGGGCGCGAACTCTGGAAAGGTTTGTCGTTCGAGACCTCTTACGTCGGGCGCGTCGCCCGCGATCTGCTCGCACAACGCGATGTCGCACACTTTAACAACATACGCGATCCGCGATCAGGCGTGACGTGGTATGAAGCGATGAATCAGTTGATCGACATGCGTCATCAAGGCGTGGCGATCAACTCCGTTCAGCCGATACCGTTCTTCGAGAACATCCTGCCCGGCATCGCCGGAACTTTCAGCGTGCTCGGCACCCCGACCGCACTTACCGCGACGCAGCGCGCCTATCGTGAAATCGCGCTCTCTTCTGTTGGCGGGCGCAACAGTCTTGATTACACGTTCCTGCAATCCAACTTGCGTTGGAACAACACGCCGTCCGCCTTCGCCGACAACACCTTCGTCCACCCGCAATACGCGACGCTCCTTGTCTTCTCGACGCTCGCCAAATCCAACTACAACTCGGGGCAGTTCAGCCTTCGCCAGCGGTTCAAGAATGATCTCACCTTCGACTTCAACTACACGCTCGGTCACTCATTCGACAACGCTTCAGGGTTGCAAAACCAAACCATCGGCTCGCAAGCCGGGTTGATCTATAACCCGCTCGACTTGGAGAGCAACTACGGCAACTCGGACTTCGATGTGCGCCACATCATCAACGCCAACTGGCTCGTCGGATTGCCCGTCGGACGCAACAAAGCGTTCTTGAACAAGTTGCCGAAAGTCGCCGATGCGATTCTCGGCGGCTGGCAACTGACCGGCATCTTCCGTTGGAACTCCGGCGCACCGTCAGGTCAGCCTTTCGCCTTCGGACGCTGGGCAACGAACTGGCAAGTCTCGTCGAGGATGGTCGCCGTCCGCGAATTACGTTCTTCGCCGACGCGCAATGGGGACGGCGGACCGAATCTCTTCAGCGACCCCGAAGCCGCTTTCTTAAGTTACCGCGACCCGCGTCCCGGCGAAGGCGGCGACCGCAATCTGCTGCGGGACCCCGGCTATGTCTCACTTGATGCTGGTCTCTATAAGACTTTCCGGATGCCGTGGCACGAGGATCAGCGTCTGACCTTCCGTTGGGAAGTTTATAACGTCACGAACACACAACGCTTCACCACCGTTTCCGGCGCGGGCTTCGGCTTGCCCCGCGACCCGTTCCTATTAGGCGGTTCAGCGCCCGCAGACTTCGGCAACTTCACCGCGACGCAAACTTCGCTCAACGAAAACAAAGCCGGACGCGTGATGCAATTCGCACTGCGCTATCAATTCTGAAACTGCGCAAGTCGCATCATGTAAAGCGCACGGTTTTCAAAGAGTTCCCCAGTGACATAGGAGAAACACTAATGTGGATGAAATTATTGATAGCTGTCATCGTGCTGATTGGCTGTTCGTTCGCAGCATCAGCGCAGACCAGTCGCGGCACGGTCACGGGAACTGTTAGCGACTCTGCTGGTGCTGTCATTGCGGGCGCGAACATCACCCTCACCAACACGGAGACTAACGTCAGCCGGATGACTGTGACGAACGAGGAGGGTATTTACTCGAATTCCGCACAGAGTTCTACAACATCTTCAACAACCCGCAGTACACGCAGCCGAGCGTCAGCCCATTCGCCCCGAGCGGCGGCTCGACCTTCTCCGTCCCCGGCGCAATCCAGCAAGACGTCTTCAGCGCCACCGCCGGTGAGTTTCTCAAGGGGAACACGCCGTCCATTGACGGCGGCGGGCGAGTAATCCGCTATCAGTTGAAGTTTATTTTCTGACGAAAAGCGAACGCCTACGACGGTATTTGTTGCCGTCGCCAACGGATACGGTCGTCAACGTCTTTGGAGAATGAATTAAGCATTACGCCGTGGTCGAATTCGCGCGCTCCGTTCGGGTTTGGGCGGTAGTGTGCGACGAGCGGCGGCGTGAGTTTGGTGATGCGCGTCAGGTCGTCTGTTCGTTGCGTGATGGCGTGCTTGTTGATGAGAATATGGATGTGCGGATGCGGCTTGTTGAGATGGACTCCGGCGACCCATCGCCAGGTGTCAATGCCCATATTTTGTGCGCCAGAGGTTGACGCGTGGCGCACCATTTCGCGTACCTCCTGGCAGCGTTCTTTGTCGGTTTCTCCCAACTGCAAAAAGTCTTTCGATTGCTCGAAAGAGAGAACGTAATGAAGCACATCTGCGCGCACCAATTCGCCGCAGTTGATGCTTACAAACTTGCGCGCTTCCCAGTGCGAAAGGTCGTTGTCGCGTTCGGTAAATAGTGGACGCGCTTTGTCTCCTTCGCGCTGGTGGTCGAGACTGTTCTTCGCCACATAGCGCGTCAAATCACTCGCTCCCGACGCTCCGACTGACGCTTGTTTCAACACGAAACGCGACTTGCTGATCACCATTCACACCTCCACTTTTCTACGACAACACGGCTGCAAGTTCCACTTCAGTCAAAGCACGTTCCGTGTCCGTAACGGGCGGTTCTCCTGCGGCGTATTGCGGTGTTGCCGCGTCTGGATGGCGCGGGTTGAGGTCATGCCTGACACGCTGTCCGGTGCGCTTAATGACTTGCTTTGTCAGATCGCACCAGGCGTCTCTGCCACTGTCGGCGGCAAGCATATACGTCTTGATTTCATCGGCGTTTTGCACGTCCGTCGCACGTAAATCCGGCTCAACCAAGTAGTTCACAAACAGCCGCATGGCGAGTGTGGAAGCGAGCAGAACGCGCTCGAAAAGCTGCTTCTGTTCGCGCCAAGGAGAGTTGATTTGGCCGGCAGGATGGTGGTAAGGCGAACGCTTCTCGAGCAGGACGATGACCGGCGCAAGCTGCTCGCTGATGACTTCTTCGACGGCGGAGCGCACCGCATCTTTCGGTTGGTATTTCATCTCCTGGCGCGCGCCGAATAGCTTCACCGCAAGACGCACCACATCGGCGCCACCGAGCTTATTTCGCTCCGCATAATCGTCCAGGACGCGCGCGTCTTCATAAGGCAAACGCGGGCTATATGTGCGGTCGGTGAAGGTCTTTTTCTTGTGGCTCGTCTGCCGTTTCCGGCGCGCTGTTTGACTGCTCTTGATCGTTACTTCAATCGTCACGAAAAGCCTCCAGTCAATTCTTATTTGATAGCAAATAAGCGAATGAGTGCATTTCCGTATCAGTGCAAGTGTTGTGCCGACTGGGTTTGACAGGAGTTGGTATCACGAAATGTTTGATTCGCTATCGGATAAGAAATCGTAAGCAAAGAAATGATTGAGTTTGCGGCTTAAACGATAGCAAATAAGGCTGCTACCTGTAGGCAGTAAAAATCAAAGGTAAATAAGCAATTCGTCTCCCGTCAGACAGGCGTATTCAGGCGAGCGGGAATTGCAGTTTGAATACCGGTAGAACGGCAATTATCAGGTCGCCGCACTACGTAAAAATGCGTCGGCAAACACGGCACAAAAGTTGAAGTCATCAGTGCGAAAGCGTCTCGGAAAAGAATCGAAAGGGCGCAAGATACAAATGAAGAAAAGCGATGGGAGAAGCGAAAAGGCGATGGGAAAAGCTGTCACCAATGAACGGCGCAACGACGCCAAGCAGACCAAAAGGAACGGTGCGGAAACAATCGAAGCCATGCCGCTGGTCAGTACCAAGCGAGGCAAATTCGAGACGATAGAGTTTGCAAAAGTCGAGGCGTTGGCGTTCGCGCGACTCGAAGATTACAAAGCGTTCATCGCGGAAATGGAAGGCGAAGAACCGGAGGCGGGAGCGGTTATCAGCGCAGGTTTGGAAATGCTGTTTGACGCAGACAGAGGCTTTGAGCGGTGGGCGGCAGAGCGGCGGAAGAAAGGCAAAAACTGCGCAAAAGTTTCAGCGAGCAGCAACCGCGCAACGCCTACTGCGAAGTCTGGGACGGCGGATGTGATGATAGAGAATTAAGAGAAAAACCCTCCCGGAAGATCACGTGAATTCAACTTGTAAGTGCAACACGGTTATCTGTTCAAATGACATCTGTTATTGTTGTTGATGCCCCCGGCGAGGGACATAACTGTTGCAAATAATAGAGCTT
>JACDEG010000660.1 GCA_013816505.1 Pyrinomonadaceae bacterium
CGTTGACACTTTGCACACCAGGCAGCTTTTCATCGATCAACTGACAAGGTCGTCGATGATTCAAGAAAGATACCCATGCCGCAAACATCAGCATGAGTAGCACGACACAATTGACCGATAGGGTCAGCTTATGGAATGTAGATCGAGCGGGTGCGTTCGGCTCGCGGCACTGTCGGAGAATCAGGTAGCACTGATGGTAGTGGGTTGGTTGGCTGGTCCTTCTGATATACGGCGGAATTCGTGGATGCCTCCGCGGAGTTCATATACAGACTGCGTTTTGATTCTTCCGGCGCAATCTTGACGGGCGGTGGGGATAATGGTGTCGTCGCCAGTGCCGGCGCTCTTCGTGTCGCACTGAAGATGTCTGTGGCACCAATGTTGTGGTAGATCGCGATCCCACCCCTGACATACCCTTGCGTCTCTCGATAGGGCGGCACGCCACCGGTCTTCTGCAGCCCGGGGTTGATGATCTTGCTGTTTGGTAGGACAAGTCTGCGGCCATCACGATAAGCTTCCACCGTGCCTTCACCGCTGTTGTAAGCCGCCAGTATCAGTCTGATATCACCGTTAAATCTGCGGCTTAAATCCCGCACATAGCGAGCTGCAGCATCAATCGCTGGCGCCGGATCATGCGCATTGACCAGGCCATACCTGATGGCGGTCGCCGGCATGAACTGCATCAACCCGCGCGCCCCTTTGGGTGAGATCGAAGCGGGTCTGAATCTTGTTTCCTGATAAGCAATGGCCCATAACAGACGCGGATCAACACTGTGTCTGGCCGCCGCCGCCGCCATCAATGGTTCATACCGGCGTGCTCTTTCTCTGATGTGCGGCTCCTGAGCTTTTGCCCCCGTCATGACTGTCAACACCGCCAGCACGATTGTTCCAAAGATCACACATCTGCGCATCTGTCACCCCTCCTGATCGTCATCAGTGAACTATCCACAATCAGCAAAGGGGGTGCCGCCAGTCTCGGCCAACTCCTCTGGCACAAGCTTTGTAATGTGCTTGAGCGAAACCGCTACCCGGCATCTATCACCTTCACGGTGAGGTGCCGGGCTACTTCCAACAACACACATTCGTAAGGAGAGATCTATGTTCACCAAGAAACAGTTGAGTGCGGTGGCCGCATGGAGTGCCACCCCTGACGAAGTCTTAGGGCGCTCACGCCTCGCTGCGCTCGGAGAGCGTGCCATTCGTGCGGCGATGATTGTGCGCCTCGTTCAATCCATGCTGCTGTTACTGATCACGGTAATGATGATGGCCGTCGCGCTCATTGAGCCTGCTGTCGCACAGACTCAGGGGGCCACGCTCGGCGGCAACTCCTCGAATCCGATCAACGCTTTCAAGACCGCTTTGGATATTGGCGTGTGGGTCTTACTCGGCCTCGGCATTGGCGGGATCGGGTGGGGCATCTACAACGTGATGTTTGATCGTGCGTGGGGCCGACAGATGGTCGGCGGTGCGTGTGCGCTCGGCTTCGCCGGTATCGTCGCGCTGGTCAACGATGTCATCAACGACACTCCCCCGGCGTTACCACAGTACTGAGCACTGGCGATGTTAACGGTTCGCTCAGGGACTGGAGCGCGCTCCGGACGCTCTCTCTTGGTTCGTGCCCGGTCCCTAGGCAACTTTCAAACTGGAGGATGACGGAATGCGGCTGCGGCCCGTTCGCTCGAAGATTTACCTGCCGGTGGTGCGCTTCTTTGTCGTCTCTTCAGACTGGAAGTTTGTGCTCGCGGCCACGATGATCGGCTACCTCGTGCCGTTCTTGCTGCGCTTGAAGATTTGGGTGGTGCCGGTGTGGTTGATCACTGGCTGCGGGACACTGCTGTTGAGCATCGCGTTCTTTAATTACATCCGCATCGGACGCCGGCCACATTGGTTTCAGCACACAGTACGCGCGGCCATGTCGCATCCGCGCGAACGCCGAGTGCTGCCCATCGACAGCATCAAGCACCCGCGTCGCTTGTGGCTACGGGGCTAATCGAAAGAGGAGATTGTTCTGATGGACCTCAGTTTAATCATTGGCGGCATCCTAGCGGCAGGCGCATCCGGTATCGGGTTAGGCATCGGCGCACGACTTGTCCCCTTAGGTTTGCAAGCAGGGCGTGACTGGCGCGTGTTGAGCCGCAGCACCAAAGCTACCGGTCAGCGTTTGGTGGCTAAGCAGGAGCGCAGCGAGTTCCGGCTGGCTGAACCTCCAGGGCGACGGCGTGACTCATCTATCGTCGGCTTATACGAAGACACCTTGCGGCGCAAGGATGGCTCGTACACGCGCCTCTATGACTTCCCACTGCCAATCACTTTCAACGCCCACGAAGCGGTCAACGAGTCGGTCTGCGACGAGATCGGGCGCATGCTTGCCGTGCCGAAGCCGCCCGGCACCGTGATGCAGTTTCGCTACGCGGTTTCACCTGATCCGGGTCGCGCTATCGCCGCACACCTCCGGGCGCGCAGCTATGATCGTGTTTACCTGCCCGCCTGTCGGCTGCATGACAACAACGTGGATTTCTATAAAGCGCTCGCCGATGCAGGTGCATTTCGTACCGAAAATGCGTCCTTCAACATCACCGTCCCCGTCCATCTCACGGATGATGACACGAGCCGAGGGCTAAGCGCGTTCGTGCCCGCCGTGCTTCGGGAAGTCAGAGACGGTGGCATCAGGCACTTCTCACATGCAGTCGCACAAGCCCATGTCAACACCCGAGACGACGGCGTGGTCAGACGGCTCATCAATGCCGAAGCGAAGGCCTATGAGAAGGCCGAGAAAGTCTTCCGCTTCGTCGAGATGCAATCACCGGTGCCGTTGCGCCGACTGGAACGCAAAGAGCTATGGGAAGCGGTGTACCAGAGCCATTGTTTGAACGCTCCTTCCACTCCACATCTCAGCCGCGTGCCTGGTCTCGATGTCCGTGACTATCTGTGCGGCGAGACGGTTGAGAGCGGCGGGTGGTACATGCTGCATGGCTCGACTCCCGTGGCGATGGTCTCGATGATGCGCCCCGGTGATGCCCTCTTCGCCACCTCGATGCGCGCGCTGACCGCGCATCCGGCGCTCACCTTCCGTCATACGCTCGTCGCCGAGTTCATCTACCTCGACCAGCGCCGGGCGATCAAACAACTTGACCGGCGGATGCGCTCCGTCAAGCGAACCAATAACCGCGCTGATGGTCGCAAGC
>JACDEG010000191.1 GCA_013816505.1 Pyrinomonadaceae bacterium
ACTCATGTCGTGATCGACAATGCCCGAAGTGCCAGGCAACAGCCCGCCGCCAGTGGGTCGCGGCGCGCGAAGCTGAACTGCTGCCCATCGAGTACTTTCATGTCGTCTTCACGCTGCCCGATCAACTCGTGCCGGTAGCCCGGTACCATCAGGCGGTGATCTACAATCTGTTGTTTCGCGCCATGTCGGAGACGCTCTTAGAGTTCGATGAGCGGCGCTGGCAGGCAGGGTTGGGCATCACGGCGGTGCTGCACACGTGGGGCAGACCCTTATAGAGCACCCCCACGTCCATGGCATCGTGACCGGCGGCGCGCTGACCAAAGACGGCGCACGCTGGACAAGCTGCCGGCGTGGGTACTTGTTTCCAGTACGAGCATTGTAATCTCCTTATCATCGAGGGCTATAGCGCGCCCCTGATGCCGAGCGTTGTGCCGCATCCTTGTAGCTCAAGTATATTAGAATGAAGGTAGCCGAAAGCTTTATGGAGGACTAGAAACAATGCAGGCAGGGGAAAAAGGAGAAGCAGCTTTTATCGCTACGGACAAAGATATGGCAAAAGCATTGTCCATTTCGTCAGAAGACGACTTTCCAGAAGTTTTTGCAACTTCCAGAATGATTGCATTGATGGAATTAGCCGCCGCGAGATTGATGAGAGGAATACTTGAACCGAATCAACTCTCTGTAGGAGTAGGTGTATCCATTCAGCATCTTGGAGCGACACCGAATAATACAGAGGTGAGAGGAGTCGCAACATTCTTGGGAAAAGAAGGCAGACTGTACAAGTTCAACGTAGAAGCCTTTGACAGTGGCGGAAAAATAGGAGAGGGAGAACATACAAGAGCTATTGTTGACATCGAAAGACTACTGAGCGGAGCGAGAAAAAGGATTAGCGAAAGCCAAATTTAAATGTGCTAAAGCGGCTCAGGTGTAATAGCTGGGATTTGGTTGTACAGATCCGCCGTGCAGACTCAGAGTTGATCAGCCACGCACCCGCTCATCATCATCATCATGTTTGCTGTGCAGGCTCAGGCATCCATGGTGGTTAAGGAAGGAACGTGGCGATGCGCTGCACGGGATGGGCACCGGGAGTTTGTCTAACCCACTGACTCTTGAGTCATAATTCGAGCACAGCTTCTCCGGTGCCCTATGTTGGTCGAAGCTTGTAGCTTCAACCGACTTCAGTCAACATACAAGTCAACATACAAATTCGGGCGTTCGACAGCTTTCGTTTGTGGCTCTCCTGAAACACTGATATTAATACTTCCATGTTTGATGGTTTCACTCGTGAGCGAATCAAACCTCAAAAAACTACAATCAACCTCGTTCGAGGTGGTAGCGGTTATCCAATCTTGCTGTTGCACGGCTACCCGCAAACTCATGTCTGCTGGCATCGCGTTGCGCCGATACTTGCCGAGCGATTTACAGTCGTCTGTCCTGACCTTCGTGGTTGTGGCGACAGTGCTAAACCGCCAAGCGACCCTGAGCACCTGGCTTATTCAAAGCGCATCATGGCGCAAGATCAAGTCGAGGTGATGCAGAGTTTAGGCTTTAGCGAGTTTGCAGTTGTCGGACATGACAGAGGCGCTCGCGTAGCACACCGGATGGCACTTGACTATGCCGGGAAAATCACAAAGCTGGCGCTGCTTGACATCATTCCGACCAGTATGGCTTTTCGCCAACGTTAATAAAGAGATGGCAACGGCGGCTTTCAACTGGTTCTTCTCAATCCAACCTGAGGGGTTGCCCGAGCGGTTAATCGGGGCTGAACCTGCTTTCTATTTACAATGGCTTCTCGACCACTGGAGCGGCACAAAGGACGCGCTGGCGGTAGAAGCAGTGGCAGAGTACCAACGCTGTTTCGATGCGGCGGCAATTCGTGCGACCTGTGAGGAGTTCCGTGCGGCAGCAACGATTGATCTGATCCATGACGAAGCCGATCAGGAGCATAAAATCTCCTGCCCGACGCTGCTGTTGTGGAGTGCGACCAGTATGTGGGCGACATATGACATTCTAGAAGTATGGAGATCGCGAGCCGAAGACGTGCAAGGGGTTGCTCTTGATGGCGGGCATTTTTTGCCAGAGGAAAATCCGGAACGAACGGCGGCGGAACTAATCCGCTTTTTATCGTAACGCGCCGCTCGAACAAGTCCTTCCAGCCGACGCGCGCGCCGCGCGCCTCTCATCAATCTCGTGTGATGCAAAGAGAAAACATGCGAGGAGGATTAGCGATGACAATTATGCTGGCCGATGAGCTTGAAGAGTTAATAAAGGAAAAGGTGAGAAGCGGAGCTTACCAATCCGCCGATGAAGTTGTAGCCGCAGGCTTGCGATTGCTCGACGTGCAGGAAGAAGGCCGAGAAGCTTTGCGCCGCGAAATTGTGCGTGGAATTGAGGACACACAGCAGGGGGGATTTAGCACATACACGACGGATGCAGAGCTCGATTCCCTATCTGATCTGCTTTGCCTAATAATTCAAAATGGCCGCACGATGTTGAGTCACTAGAAACTGCTATGCCTAAGATATTGTGGCGCAGAGCTAATTGTTGAGCAAAGCCCCACTAAACGTTGATTCACACCTCGCGCAGTTTGGTCGTTACCTGAGAGGATTTGAGATGAGCACACAGAGTAGAGGGCGGCGGATCGCCGCGTGGATATTGACTGGGCTGCTGACACTGATGTTCGTCGGTAGCGCCGCCGGCAAACTGGTTAGCGCCGCGCCGGTGGTTGAAATGTTCGAGAAGTGGCGGCTCGGTAATCAGCTCACACTGATCGGCGTCGGCGAGTTGGTGAGCGCGTTGCTGTTCCTCATCCCGGTGACGAACTCTCTGGGACTGTTGCTGCTCTCCGCTTACCTGGGCGGCGCGATTGTCACGCACATGCAGCACGGCGAGCCGTACGTCGTCCCGGCGGTGCTTCTCGTGCTGGTGTGGGTGGCCGGGTATCTGCGCCACCCGGAGGTGCTCCAGAGTTTCCGCGCCGGTAAAACTTAAACCAAAATTTGAAACCAAAATAGCTTCACCCGCATTTCACCGCCCGCGGACGCGAGAGCGTGCGCAAAGAAATGAAAGACAGTCACCATCAATCAGGTAAAAAGCTCTGAGCATGCCGAGGCGTCCTGCGGCGTCCTCGGCGGTGATATGCTTTTGTTTTCAGTCCTCAGGACGCCGGCACGCGACGAACCGCTGGTTTAATCGTCGACACTATTTTCCGAACCAGCCCATTGGCTTGCCCGATAGATCAACCCACACGCTCTTGACCTGCGTGTAAAGATCGAGCGCGTGCTTGCCCATTTCGCGCCCGTAGCCGGACTGCTTGTAACCGCCGAACGGCGATGCCGCATTGAACATGTTGAAGGTGTTGATCCAGACGACGCCCGCCTTGATCTCTCTGGCGAAGCGATGCGCACGTGTGATGTCACGCGTCCAGATGCCGGCGGAGAGGCCGTAGATCGTCGCGTTGGCCTGCTGGATTAAATCCTCTTCGTCTTTGAACGTGATGACGGAGACGACCGGGCCGAAGATTTCTTCCTGTGCGACGCGCATCTGGTTGGTGACTTCGCTGAAGATCGTGGGCTGGAAGAAATAGCCGGCGCGGAAATCGCCTTCAAGCTGTGGCGGCTCGCCGCCCGCGAGCACCGTCGCGCCTTCGCCGCGTGCAATCTCGACGTAGCTTTTGATGCGGTTAAGCTGCTCCTCAGAAACCTGCGGCCCCATATGCGTCGCGGTGTCCATCGGATTGCCGACCTGCATTCTCGAAGCGCGCTCTTTGAAGTTGTCGAGA
The DNA here is from genome assembly GCA_013816505.1 of Pyrinomonadaceae bacterium. Classification (GTDB taxonomy): domain Bacteria; phylum Acidobacteriota; class Blastocatellia; order Pyrinomonadales; family Pyrinomonadaceae; genus JACDEG01. The sequence continues at coordinate 3,782 of JACDEG010000191.1, forward strand.
AACTCGTCTTTCACCTCTTCGTGCAGGAAGAGGCGCGAGCCGGCGCAGCAGACCTGCCCCTGGTTGAAGAAGATGCTCATCATCGCGCCGTTGACGGCCTGCTCGATGTCGGCGTCGGCGAAGACGATGTTCGGCGCTTTACCGCCGAGTTCGAGCGAGACTTTAGTCAGGTTCTGCGCCGCCTCGCGCGCAATCAGCTTGCCAACTTCCGTGCTGCCGGTGAATGCGATCTTGTCGATGCCGGGGTGCGAAGCGAGCGCCGCGCCCGCCGTCTCGCCGTAACCGGGCACGATGTTGACGACGCCGTCGGGGAAGCCCGCTTCCTGAATCAGCTTGCCAAGTTCCATTGCCGTCACCGGCGTCTGCTCGGCGGGCTTGAGCACGATGGTGTTACCGGCAGCGAGTGCGGGCGCGAGCTTCCACGCGGCCATCAACAGCGGAAAGTTCCAGGGAATGATCTGACCGCACACGCCCAACGGCTCGCGCAGCGTGTAGTTAAACATCTGTCCCGGCACAGGGATTGTCTCGCCCTCGATCTTCGTCGCGAAGCCGGCGAAGTATTCAAAGTTTTCGACGACTTGCGGGATATCAACATACTGCGACTCGCGAATCGGCTTACCGTTGTCGGAAGTTTCGAGCGCGGCCAGTTCCTGCGAGTTGGCGTCGATTAACTGCGACAGCTTGTACATCAGCCGCCCACGGTCGCGCGCGCTCATCTTCGACCACTTGCCTTCAAACGCGCGACGCGCGGCGGCGACCGCCTTATCAACGTCGGCCTTGTCTGCCTCCGCGACTTCAGCAAGTGTCGCGCCGGTCGAGGGGTTCGGCGTCTCGAAAGTCTTCCCGGATTCGGCGTCCATCCATTTCCCGTCAATGAAAAGTTGATAGCGGCGCGGAGTATCTGACGCGACCGTTTGCGTTGATGACATGTTCATTTCTCCTTAAATTTTATGCGGCCATGATCGGGGATGACGATGCAGACTCGTCTGTTTGATTTGAGATTACTGTATCACTCACCGCCGCCGTTCGTCCAAAGCGGCGGTGGGCGCGCCGGGGTCAAACGCCGCCAGCGATTTCGCCGTCACGCGCTTTTCAAATCCGGCTGTGGAAAGTTAAGCTGACTCCACAAAACATGCTTGCCGAAGACATTGCTTCAGAAAATATGAAGGTGTTTCGTCACCTTTCGAGCTTCGCCGGTGACGTGTGGCATCCATCCGTCGGCTCTGCCGGGGCGTACGAATGGTGGTACTTTGACGCCATCAGCAACGACGGGCGCGATGCGTTGGTCATCATTTTTCTTGCCGACTTTATCTTCTCGCCTCGTTTCAATCGCGCCGTCGCCGATTATTTGCGCGGCGGCTGTGACGCACCACGCCCGGCCCAGTTCCCCGCCCTCTCGGTCTGCGTGTACCGCGACGGTCGCCTGTCGTTTCGCGCGAACAACGAATACACATCAAATGATTTCACGGCGAGCGTCGATGAACCAGCCTGTCGCATCGCGCGCAGCAGTTTTCATGCGGCGAGCAGTTCGCAAGGTCACAGCTATGACGTGAAACTTGATGAGCCTCTGCGGGGAGGGCGGCGGCTCACCGCAGAGCTTCGCTGGACGGTGACTGACGGCGACCTTCTTCCGGCGCAGGAGCCGACCGACATCAGCGAGCCAATGACGGAGCACGATGCGCCGTGGCACGAATGGAATCTGGTGGCGCCGCGCTGTCGTGTGTCAGGGATGGTTATGGTCAAAGGAGAGGGCGGCGAGACTCTGAACGAACGCCGCTTCGATGGAGTTGGCTATCATGACCACAACCAGGATCGCCGCTGGATGCCCGCGACGGTCGCCGAGTGGCAGTGGGGACGCGCGCACTTTGATAATGAAACGACCGCCGTCTTCTACCGCTACCGCGAACAAGGAAACGAGGCAGCAACGACGCGCCTGTTTCTCATCCGCGACGAAATGCTCGGCGAGCATGACGCGCACATGACCGCGAGTGAAATGCGAGCGCACCACTTCGGCCTTCGCTATCCACGGACGATGCGATTCACGGTGGAAGGTGCGAACGCTCCGCTCACTTTGTCGGTGACGCAGCGCCGCGTAATTGAAGGGAGCTACTTCTACCTGCGCTTTCTCGGCGAGGCGACGCTCGACACAGGCGACGGACAAACGCAGAGCGCGCTGGCGATTACTGAGCATCTCGCGCCGCGCACGCTTCGCTGGCGCTGGCTCGACTGGCTGACGAGCATGCGCATCGGACGCCGAGGGCGCACGTCATTTCTCCCATAAGGATTGAACATAAAATACACTCACCGCGGAGAACGCCGAGGACGCCGAGCAGATACAGTGCTGTGCGCCTGATTAATGATGCAGTCTTTCATTCCTCCGCGTCCTCTCGCGTCCTCAGCGGTGAAATGCTGGGAAGTTGTTTGATTCGTAATCCCAAACAATCAAAGGCGGAAGGCACTCAGGTTAAACCCGCCTGCCTTCCGCCTTCAGTCAACTGTCTGCTGCCTACCTGCCTTCTGCTTTCCGCCCACTGCTCACCGCGTAATCAACTGTCGCAGCACGAACGGCAGGATGCCGCCGTGCCGGTAGTAGTCGACCTCAATCGGCGTATCGATGCGCAACGTGACGGGTACGTCTTCGGTCTCGCCGCTCGCGCGGTGGATGACGAGTGTCACGTCCTGTCGCGGCTTGACCTCGTCGCTTTCCAGTCCCGTCAGATCAAACGTCTCGGTGCCGTCAAGGTCAAGCGTGCGGGCGCTCGTACCGTCCTTGAACTGACACGGCAGCACACCCATCCCGACGAGGTTGCTGCGGTGGATGCGCTCGAAGCTTTCGGCCATGACGGCCTGCACGCCGAGGAGCCGTGTGCCCTTTGCCGCCCAGTCGCGCGAACTGCCCGTGCCGTACTCCTGACCGGCGATGACGACGAGCGGAATGCCCGCCGCCTGGTACTTGAGCGAAGCGGCGTAGATGCTCATCTGATCGCCGTGCGGCTGATGGACGGTGACGCCGCCCTCCGTGCCCGGCACCATCATGTTTTTGATGCGGACGTTGGCGAACGTCCCGCGCACCATCACTTGGTGGTTGCCGCGCCGCGAGCCGTAGGAGTTGAAATCTTCGATGGCGACGCCGCGCTCCTGCAAGTACAGGCCGGCGGGCGAAGTCGGCTTGATCGCTCCGGCGGGCGAGATGTGATCGGTCGTCACCGAGTCGCCAAAAATGGCCAGCGGGCGCGCGTTTCTGATGTCGCAGAACTTGCCGGGGTCCATCCCGAACTTCTCGAAGTAGGGCGGCTCCTGAATGTAGGACGAAGCGGTATCCCACTCGTACACTGCGCCCTCGCTCGTCGGGATGTCATTCCACAGCGGGTTCTCTTCGGCGAAGTTACTGTACAGCCGGCGGTACGTCTCCGGGTCGGTCGCCTCGCCCATCACGGCGTCGATCTCTTCGAGCGTCGGCCAGATGTCGCGCAGGAAAACGTCCTCGCCCTTCCGGCCGCGGCCTATTGGCTCCTTCGCCATGTCGATGTCGACGCGGCCCGCGAGCGCGAAGGCGACGACGAGCGGCGGCGACATCAGGAAGTTCGCCTTGACGCTCTGATGCACGCGAGCCTCGAAGTTTCTGTTTCCCGACAGCACGCTGGCGGCGATGATATCGTGCTCGTTGATGACGCTTTCGATGCGCGGGTCGAGCGGCCCGGAGTTACCGATGCAGGTCGTGCAGCCGTAGCCGACGAGAGTGAAGCCGAGTTCGTCGAGGTAGCGATTCAGGCCCGTTCTTTGATAATACTCGGTGACGACGCGCGAACCTGGCGCGAGCGACGGCTTGACGGTCGGCGGCACTCTAAGCCCACGCTCGACCGCCTTCTTCGCCAACAGGCCAGCCGCCAGCATCACGCTCGGGTTCGACGTATTGGTGCAGGACGTAATCGCCGCGATGACGACACCGCCGTGGCCGAGTTCGATTTTGCCGTTGGCCGGCGTTGGCGTCGTCGGGAGTGCCTCCGCCATTTCGGTCTCGACGCGGGTCGGCGTCGGACGGTTATTCATCATCTCGATTTCGGTGAACGCGCTGGTCTCCTTCTCACTTACTGAGCCGACGCCAGCGACCGTCTCCGTCGCGACGACATTGGGGATCGACTCTTCTGCCTGCGCGCCGCCACCCGCGATGGCCGATCCGGCGATGACCGGCAGAGCGAGCGCGGCAACCGACACGTTCGCGCTGAGATTGATTGGGAAACGTTCAGCCAACTCTCCCTGTTGCTTGTTATAGCCGCTCTCACCGATTGGTTTTCGGAGAAGGTCAGCGAACGTCTCTTTCAATTCCGTCAACTCGATGCGATCCTGCGGGCGCTTCGGTCCGGCGACGCTCGGATGAATCTCTGCCAAGTCGAGTTCGAGCATGGTGCTGTAATCGCACTCGCCGGTGCGCGGAATGCCGAACAGTCCCTGTGCCTGAAAGTAGTTGCGGAACGTCTCGACCTGCTCTTCGCCCCGCCCGGTGGCGAGCAGATACTCGCATGATTTTTCATCGACAGGAAAGAAGCCCATCGTCGCGCCGTATTCGGGCGACATGTTGCCGATGGTCGCGCGGTCGGTGACGGGGATGCTCGCCGCGCCTTCGCCGTGGAACTCGACGAACTTGCCGACCACCTTTGCCTTACGCAGCATCTCCGTCACGCGTAGCACCAGGTCGGTCGCCGTCACGCCTTCGCGGAGTTTCCCGGTCATGTTCACGCCGACCACATCCGGGGTCAGGAAGTAGACCGGTTGGCCGAGCATTCCGGCCTCCGCCTCGATGCCGCCGACCCCCCAGCCGACGACGCCGAGGCCGTTAATCATCGTCGTGTGCGAGTCAGTCCCGACCAGCGTATCGGGATAATAGACACCGTCTTTTTCCAGTACGCCGCGCGCGAGGTATTCGAGGTTGACCTGGTGACAGATGCCGATGCCCGGCGGCACCACGGTGAAGTTGTCGAAGGCCTGCGTGCCCCACTTCAAAAACTGATAGCGCGAGCGATTGCGCTTAAACTCGGTCTCCATGTTGAGCTGCAGAGAGTCGGGCCGGCTCCAGAAGTCGACCTGCACCGAATGATCAATGACGAGGTCGACGGGGACGAGCGGCTCGATGATCTTCGTGTCGCGCCCCAGACGCTGTACGGCTGCGCGCATCGCCGCCAGGTCGACCAACAGCGGCACGCCGGTAAAGTCCTGTAACAAAACGCGCCCGACGATGAACGGAATTTCTTCGGTGCGCTCTTCGTTCGGCTTCCAGTTGGCGAGCGCACGCACATCCGCTTCCTCGACCGTCTTTTCGTCGAAGTTGCGTAGCACCGATTCAAGCACGATGCGAATGCAGACCGGAAGTTTCGAAACAGGACCGACGCCTTCCCGCTCAAGTTGCGGCAGCGAGTAGAAGTACGCGGACTGGCCGCCTGCCATCGGAAACGTCTGGCGCGAGTTGAACAGATTGTGTGTCATAAGATTTTCCTGCGGCTTCGAAGCATCGTTGATGAAGCGTCATCCCTCGTCAGCGGTCAGCGTTTCGTCCGCTGGTACCGACTGAAGAAGCTGGTCATTGAAATCAGTGTGGTCGGGACGAAACTTCTGCGCGATTGCTTGCTGAAAGTGGTTTCCCGCAGTGTAAAGGTGCGGCGCGCGAAAGGTCAAGCAAGGCGTTTGAAGCGCGTGATAAGGATGTGCGGGCAGGGTCGCCGAAGAAGCATCGGGCGTGAGGGCGACATGCAGGGAGGGAATCAAAGGCGGGTAATTCGGTGGCGAGATTTTTCAGGCCGTGCGCTTTCTTCGCTCGCGACCGACGATCAAGCGGATCAGCCCCGCTGGAACGGTCCAGCTTCTGCCGTCGCTATCGCGCGCGACGATTAGATATGCCGGCCTCAAGCGGCAGACGCCGGTCACACGCACGTCCGACTGGCCGTCGTAAAAGGACCGTCCGACCAAATCGCCATTCGATTCCTTTGCGTCGTCGCCAATCAGTCTCAGTTGCAGCACGTCGGGTTTCAGATTCATGGCTTCTCCTCAATCAACACGAGAACGGAGTCAACTACGGAAGCACGCCGTCGGGTTGTCAATGGCGCGCTTCAGGCGAGAACGCGCGGGCAGGGAGGAGTGTATGGGCGCGATGGAAAGCATAATCCCCCGCCCTCTTGTACTTGGCGCGTGTTAAGGGGACGTGAATGAGATGTGTACTCAGCTTTAATTTACTCATAAAGTGATGGGTGACAGGTGACAAGTAAGGAGTTCGGGGTCACGCGAGTTTAGCCTGTCCACGATGATTTGATTGCGAGGATTGTTAGCTATCAATCGTGACCGCGTGCCGTCCAGAAATCCCAACCGTCCTGTCACCTGTCACGACTTACCTGTCACTGTTGAGTAATTTAGAAGGGTTTGTTGCCCGGCACTTGGCGGTTTTGTTATATTGACGCCGTTCAAACTTCCAGACGATGGCTGGTGAATTTCGCGTGAGCATTTGGACGCTCGCGTCGCGAAAATTTCTCAGTCGTTACGCGCGGCGCG
>JACDEG010000192.1 GCA_013816505.1 Pyrinomonadaceae bacterium
CCCGTCATCATCGGCGATGCGCAACTCCTCGCGCACACCGCGCGCACGCTCGATCTGCAATGCGGATACGACATCGTGCGGCGCGGCGAGCCGTTGTTGAAAGACATCGACGCGCCGGTCATCTATCACCTTGATAATGTCGGCGGGTACGTCGCGCCGGGCGTCGAATCGGGCGCGGCGGGGCGTGCCGCCGGCGAGTATATCGAAGCGGCGGTCGAGTTATGCGCGTCCGGCGACATCGACGCGATGTCGACCGCGCCGATTAACAAGCGCGCGCTGTTTTTGGGAGGTTATAGTTTCCCCGGCCACACAGAGTTCCTCGCGCACCTGACCGGCGCGGAAGAGTCGGCGATGGCCTTCGTCGCTTCGAACCTACGCATCGTGCTCATCTCGACGCACGTCCCACTGGCGGAAGCGATTCGCATGGTCGAGCGCGAGCGGATCGTTAAAATCGTGCGGCTCGCCGACCGCGAGTTGAACCGCTGGGGAATTACGAACCCGCGCCTCGCTGTCGCGGCGCTGAATCCGCACGGCGCGGAGGGCGGACTGTTCGGCGTCGAAGAGTTGGCGGAGATCGTTCCGGCCATCGAAGAATGTCGCAGCGGCGGGCACATCGATGTCAGCGGCCCGTATTCGGCAGACACCGTTTTTCTGCGCGCGTCGCGCGGCGAGTTCGACGCGGTCATTGCGTGCTACCATGACCAGGCGATGATCCCGGTCAAGTGTCTCTCGTTTGGCGAGGCCGTCAACGTCACGCTCGGCTTGCCGTTCATCCGCACGTCGGTCGATCATGGCACGGCGTTCGACATCGCCGGCAAAGGCGTCGCCGAACATTCGAGCATGGTCGCCGCGATCATGCTGGCGGCGCGTCTGGCGCGGGTTGAAGAGAGCGACCGGCCGGTTGAGGTTTAGGCGCGCAACTTTCTAAGGCAGAACTAACGCCGGATGAGAGGTGTCCGAAATGTTTCAAGCACCGCGACTTTCAGTCCGCTCGATCAGGATGTTGTGTGCCGGTCTGTTCCTGATCTTCCTGACAGCGGCGCCGTCCAACTCACTTAACGCCGCAGCCCAGTCGGGCCGCCGCGCGCCGAAATCAAATCTCCCTCAACCGCCGCCATCACCGCCAACGTCGAACGGCACGACCCCCGAAGCGCAGGGCGAATCGGAATCCATCTCGCGCGGTGCCACGAAGAAGACTGACCCGTCGCATATCCCTGTTGCGGCGCTTGAGTTTGACAGTCCCTTCCTCAACGTCTCTTACTACTACACCGACCTCGTGATGGCGAGCTTCATCAAACGCCTGAGCGAGTCGGCGACGCTGTCCGTCAAACCGGGCGGCAAGACCAACCGCAAGGCGGCGCGCGACCGGGCGAAGAACGAGTCCGAGACATTCGTCGTCGGAGTGGAGTTCGAAGAAGATACGATGACGGGGCGCCAAACCGTCGGGCGCACCGACCCCTCGACGCTGATTCTCCGCTACTACCTTTATGCTCCGCGCACCGGGACGCTCAAAGGTCAGGGGCGCATGGATCAACGTCCATACTCCTCATCGACGCGAATCGGTGGGATGCGCCTGCCGTTACCAACGCCGCGAGGCCGCGGCATGATCGAGTACGTGCTCGATCAACTCGGACGCGACGCCGCTGACCGCGTGATGGCATCTCTCAACGTCATTCCCCCGCCCGAGCGCTGATGGGGAGGGCGGGAATCTCCTTACTCTGAATACACACATGAATAGAAGAGCGCGGCTCATGACCATCATGTTGAGCGTCGTCGTGCTGCTGCTGTTGAGCGGCGGCGCGCTGCCATCAATCGCCGTCCGCGGCCAGAAGGTCAAAGGGCCGAGCACGAAGGACGCGCGCCGTGCGATCACGCGCATCGCCGGCTTTGAGTTGAGTAACGACGCGGTGCGTGTCGAGACGGTGACGCCACTGAGCACGCCGGCGGGCACGGGGGCAGGCTCAGTGGCGGAAGTAACAGCGCGAATTACCACGGCGTTCCGCGCGCGGGAGCAGGAGGAGGAGGGCGACGGGAGGTGGCGTGTCGAGGCGTTCAGGGCCGCCGACCGACGCTGGGAAGAGATCGACTTTTATACCTCCGCCATCGGCGCCGACGTCGCGCCGGCCCGTGCCACGCTCGACGCACTCGTCACCGACCTCGCGGTGCAGCAGCGCACCGATAAAAAGCCGGGGGAGTTGCGCCGCGGTTCGTTACGCGCGGAAAAGTTTTCTCCGCTACTCTCATCCGCAGTAGTCTCGATTGAGGTCGAAGCCGGCTTTCGTTTGGAGAGGGCCGGCGACGGAAGATGGCGCGTCGCGGAGGTTAGGTTCGGTGACGACGACGACCGTTGGCGGAGCGTTGTCGCGCTGGTGGCTGCCGCGGACGCCGCCAAACTCGCCCGCGCCCGCGAAGAGTTGCAAAGCGTCCGGGCCGCGCTCGAAGCCTACCGGCGCGAGCGCGGCTCATACGTCGTCGCCGACGATCACGCAACGCTCATTGATCACCTCAGCCCGCATTACCTGCCGCGCGTGGTGCGCCTCGACCCGTGGCATCGGCCCTACCGGTACGACGGCACGCGCGACCGCTACGTGCTGCGCTGTGACGGCGCCGATGGCCGCACCAACACGGCGGACGATGTCGCGCTCGACAATCGGAACACGTCGACGGGCACCTCGGCGTTCCCGCGGCGCATCGTTAATTCGGGTTCCGCCGCGACAACCGTAGGGCGAAAATCATCTTAATGTGCTATAAGAACGGGTGTTAGGTTTCAAACGTGGCCTAACGGAGCTTCTCCCGCTCGAAAGAATTTCACGCCCCGCGCTATTCCCATCCACGCGATACAGTAATCCTTAACGGATGGCGCACGCCCTCTAGAGGAGAACGCTTTGACGACGGGACGCCGGAAACTGCTGCTTGCGGATGACTCAGTTACTATCCAGAAGGTGATCAGCCTGACATTCATCGACGAAGGTCTTGAGGTCGTCACCGTCGGCGACGGAGAGCAGGCGCTTCACCAATTGGAAATCAGCACCCCTGACATTGTGCTGGCGGACATCTTCATGCCGAAACTGAACGGCTACGAAGTGTGCGCCCACATCAAGGCAGACGAGCGCTTCAGGCACATCCCTGTCGTTTTGCTTGTCGGAACTTTTGAACCCCTTAATGAAGCGGAGGCGCGCAGAGTTGGCGCGGATGATATTTTGACAAAACCTTTTCAATCGATACGCAATCTGGTGAATAAAGTCAGCGAGTTAATCAGCGGCCGGTCCGAGCACGAAGCGGAAATCAAAACCACGCCCGCAACTGTTCAGACGGAGTTTCTGCCGGAACGTCGCGCGACTACCGAGAGCGAGCCGTCCGCCGCTGCCGCGCCGGAAGCCCCATCAAGCAATCTCACTCCGCCGGCGGCGGTGACCGTCAGCCAGCCGCCATTAGTCAACAACCCCTCCGCTTCCTTTGCCAGCCTCGACCTTGATGACCAAATGATTAAAGCCACCCCCGCCGAAGAGTTCGACAATGAAGTGTTCGGCAACATTAATCCCGACCAAATTGATCCCGACCAAACACTCGCCTCATATCAAATGCCAACACAGATGCCAACGACGAATGAAGCAACCGACGAGCAGGCTCTCCACGTCAAGATGAGCGACGAGGGCGCGGAAGCGTTCGCCGAGCCGCCGTCGCCAACAAGAAGCGCCGGACTAAGCGATTGGGAGTCAGCCGACGCGCCCCCGACGCCTTGGGAAATCGAGGCCGCGCGCGGCGCGACTGCGGGCGGCGAACCGTCGACGGTTTCGCGTCCCGCCTATGCCTCGAGGATGGCGGGCGTCGCCGCCGCCGACGAATCGCTGCTTGACCTGGGCGACATCGACGCCGCGCCTTCAACGGCCGAAGCCGAAGAGTTCATTCTCGATCTCGCCGAAGACGAGCCGGCGTACGTGGCTGCGCCCGTCATCAAAGCCCCAGCCGTGTCCGCGTCGGGAACAATCGAACATCAGCGAGTGCATGCTCCGATTGATGTCGGTGTCGTGGAATCCTGGCCTGCGGAGGTCTTGGGGCTTGAGCCGTCGCTTTCGCCAACCGAGACACATGCCGATTTCGCGGGCGCATACGGCGAAGCGCAACTCGGCACACCGCCCGCGCCGTCCGGCACCGATCTCTTCGCGACGGTCGAAGAGGATTTGCCGGAAACCTCCCCCCCCGCCGCCGAAGCGCTTCCGGGTTCGTTCACGGGCAGCGAGCCGCAGTGGTATGAAACTCCCGCGCCGCCCGCCGACAGTGACGAATTATTTATGCCGCCGCCGCCGGTCGCTGACGCAGAGCCGTTGGCGGGTTCGGCGCAACCGAGTGCCGCGGCGAATGGCACGGAGTCGGCCCCCTTCCTCGGGACGGCGGGCACGGGCGCGCAGCAGATTCAGCCCGAACAGTTGTCGCCGGAGGTGATCGACGCGATTGCCCGCCGCGTCATCGAGTTGATGTCAGACCGAGTCGTGCGCGAGGTCGCTTGGGATGTTGTTCCCGAACTCGCCGAGCGCCTGATCAAACGTCGCCTCGACGAAGACGGCGGTGGTACGCAGTAGTCGTAGCGATCACAATTCATCACGGCAGTTGACGAACGGATCAGGTGCGTGGAGGCGTGAAGATGAGCGGGCCGCCACACCTGATCCGTTCTCGTTTGCTGAAACAGTCTCAACAACCCGCCGCAATTCTCGCGGTTTGTGAGCAGTGGGGCGTCTGCTACTATAGTCAGCCTCTATGGAGATTCCGAAAACTTACGATCCGCGACAGGCCGAAGAGCGCCATTATGTGCGCTGGGAGGCGCAAGGCTGCTTCGCCCCCGAAGTCAATCAAGACCCGTCTGCGCCCGTCTTCACCATCTCTATCCCGCCCCCGAACATCACCGGTTCGCTGCACATGGGGCACGCCCTCCAACACACTCTGATGGACGTGTTGACGCGCCATCGTCGGATGTGCGGCCACCGGACGCTGTGGCTGCCGGGCACGGATCACGCCAGCATCTCGACGCAGTTAGTCGTCAGCCGGGAGTTGAAGAAAGAGAGATTGACGCGGCACGACCTGGGGCGCGAAAAGTTCGTCGAGCGCGTGTGGCAGTGGAAGGCGGAATCCGGCGGACAGATCACGAAGCAGATGCGGCGCGAGGGCGCGAGCGTTGATTGGTCGCGCGAGCGCTTCACGATGGACGAAGGCTTGTCGCGCGCGGTGCGCGAAGTGTTCGTCCGGCTCTATGAGGAAGGCTCGATCTATCGCGGCGCGCGGCTCATCAACTGGTGTCCGAATGACCAGACGGTGCTCTCGGATTTGGAAGTGGAGAAGACGCCGCAGGCCGGGAAGCTTTACTACTTGCAGTACCCCGTGAAGGGGAGCGACCGCCGCGTGACGGTGGCGACGACGCGACCGGAAACGATGCTCGGCGACACGGCGGTGGCCGTCAGCCCGAACGACGAACGTTACCGCGACCTGATTGGCACGACACTGATATTGCCGCTCGTCAACCGCGAGATTCCGATCATCGCGGACGAGTACGTTGACCCGGAATTCGGGACGGGCGCGGTCAAGATCACGCCCGCGCATGACCCGAACGATTACGAGATGGGCGCGCGTCACAATCTGCCGCAGGTCATCGTCATCGACCAGCACGCGCGGATGACGGAAGAAGCGGGCGCCGAGTTCACCGGCCTTGATCGTTACGCGGCGCGCGAAAAAGTCGTCCAACAGTTTGAAGCACTCGGCCTGCTTGAGAAGGTCGTCGATTACGAATTTTCGATCTCGAAATGCGAGCGCTGCAAGACCGTTATCGAACCACTGATCTCGACGCAATGGTTCTGCCGGATGAGCGAGATGCCGCGCCTCGCGCTCGATTTGATGAACCGTGAGAAGAAGCCGCAGTTCTATCCGGAAGTGCCTTACGAAAAGGTCTACACCGACTGGCTTGAGAATTTGCGCGACTGGACGATCTCGCGCCAACTGTGGTGGGGTCATCAAATCCCGGCGTGGTACGACGAAGCTGGCAACGTCTACGTCGCGCGCTCCGAAGAAGAAGCGCGCTCGAAGGCAGGCACAAACGCTCTGACGCAGGACCCGGATGTTTTGGACACGTGGTTTTCGTCCGCGCTGTGGCCGTTCTCGACGCTCGGTTGGCCGGAAGAGACCGCCGACCTCGAAACTTTTTACCCCACCTCGGTGCTCGTCACCGGGCGCGACATCATCTTTCTCTGGGTTTCGCGAATGGTGATGGCGGGCTTGAAGTTCGTCGGCGCGGAGCCATTCCAGGATGTCATCATCACCGGGACGGTGCTCGACAAACACGGGCAGCGGATGTCGAAGACGAAGGGCAACGGCGTCGATCCGATGGACGTGTTCGAGAAGTACGGCGTCGATGCCACGCGCTTGACGCTCGCGGGTGCCAGCGCCGGAACCGACATTCGCTGGAACGATAATCAAGTCGAGTCATACCGCAATTTCGCCAACAAGATTTGGAACGCGGCGCGCTTCTGTCTGTTAAATAGCGAGGGCGCGAGCGTCGGACGCGGTTTCGCGGGCGACCCGCAAGATTGGGCGTTGCATGACCGCTGGATTACTTCACGACTTAACCGAACGGCGCGCGACGTGGGCGCGGCGCTTGATGGCTATCAGTTTCACGAAGCGGTGTACGCGCTCTATCACTTCTTCTGGGACGACTTCTGCGATTGGTACATCGAATTGTCGAAGACGGATGTCACGGCAGTGGACGCGACGTCACAGCGCGACGCGGCGCGCAGTCGAGTCATCACCGTGCTTGAACAAGCGCTCCGACTGCTGCACCCGTTCATGCCGTTCATCACCGAAGAGTTGTGGCAGCGTCTGCCGGGCATCGGCGCCGAGTCGCTCCATGCGGCGTATCGCGGCGCGAAGGTCGAGCCGACCGTGATGTTGACCGCGTACCCGGAGGCCGACGCGCGTTTGATCGACGCGCGCGCCGAGGCGGAGATGCAGGCGGTGATCGAACTCATCTCGCGCGTGCGCAGCATCCGCTCGGAGTTGGGACTCAAACCCGGCGAACAGATTCAGTTATTCGTCGGCCCAGCTAATAACGGACTGACCGGCCTGTTCGATGAAAGTGTGACCGCGCAGATCAAACGTCTGACGCGCGCCGCCGAAGTCTCGTTCAAATCCGAGATGACGGCGGATGTGGTGGGGCGTGCTTCGGCACGAGCGGCGCTTGGGGGTGGGCTGGAAGTCGCGGTGCCACTCCAGGGCCTGATCGATTTCGCACAGGAGCGCGAGCGTCTGCGGAAAGAGCGGGGCAAGTTGCAGGACGAGGCCGAAAAGCTGGAGAAGCAGCTTGCCAACCCGAAGTTCGTTGACCGCGCGCCCGCCGACAAAGTGAACGAGTTGCGGCAACGGCTGACCGACATCGAACAACGAATCAAGGCTCTCGAACAGATGCTGGAGGCACTCGCGGAATGAGTTGGCTTGACGAAGGCGCGCTGTTCTCGCAGATCGGCGCATTCATTGCGGAAGACCTGGGGCGCGGCGACATCACGACGCAGTCAACCGTGGTCAGGAACACACGCGCGCGTGGACGCTTCCTCGCGAAAGAGCCGATGGTCGTCGCCGGACTCGAAGCGGCGGAGGCGGTCTTCTCGACGCTCGACGCGCAGCAGCAGATCGAAGCCTTCGTCTCTGACGGCGACGAGGTCGAAGTCGGAAAGGTGATCGCGCGCACCAACGGATTCGCCGATGTGCTGCTGGCCGGCGAGCGCGTCGCGCTCAATCTGCTGCAACGCCTCTCCGGCATCGCGACCGAGACGCGCCGTTATGTGCGCGCCGTCGAAGGCACTAAGGCCGCCATCGTCGACACGCGCAAGACGACGCCAGGCCTGCGCATGCTGGAGAAGTACGCGGTGCTCACCGGCGGTGGGCGTAATCATCGCTTCGGCCTCGACGACGGCGTGCTGATTAAAGACAACCACATCGCGCTCTGCGGTGGCGTCGCCGCGGCGGTCGAGCGAGCGCGCCAGAGCGTCGGCCATCTGCACAAGATCGAGGTCGAAGTCTCGTCCGACGCGGATTTGCGCGAGGCGATTAAAAGCGGCGCCGACATTCTGCTACTCGACAATCTTTTGCCGGAAGAGACGGCGCGGATGGTTGAACTGGCGCACTCGCTCGCGCCGAACGTGCTCCTTGAATCGTCGGGTGGCATCACGCTCGAAACCGTCCGCGCCTACGCCGAAGCGGGTGTCGACTTAATCAGCATCGGCGCGCTGACACATTCGGCGCGCGCGATGGACATCAGTTTCAAGATACAGCCGGGATGATCGGGGATTTTAGATTTCGTGATTGCTGATCGGAACGTTGTTGGCGGTGATTGATTCTCCAGTTACCGAGTTGAGTGTCGCTGATGAGAAGGCCGCAGACCTGATAATCTTAGACCGAAATTATTCGGAGGTGTTATTGATGCCGAAATTATATGTTCGCCGGACGGTGTTGATTCTGTTTGCGCTGCTCGTCGCGCTGTCTTTTAACTTGCCTGACACATCGGCACAGGGGAGGCGACGCAGGCGCCCGTCGCGCCGCATCACAAATCCGGTGCAACAGCAAGCGACACCACAACAGACCGTGCCGGTTCCTGCCGTTTCGTCGGGCGCGCCGACATCGACTGATCCGACGGTCGTCAGCACCGCCGACGAGTCCGGCGTCGGGACGGACTCGTCGGCCAGTCAAACGACTTCGTTTCGTGGGCGTCGTCGCACCCCGGAGCCGGAGAATCTGCGCCGCACCGTTAATGGTCTATCGGCGCAGGTGACGAGCCTGTCGGAGAGTCTGATTCAGATGCGCGAGCAGCAGCGCGCGCTCGTTAATCTGGAGCGGTTGACGCGCGCCGAGCAACGCGCGGAGAGTCTGCGCACGCAACTACGCGACGTGACCGACAAAGAGTTTGCATTGCAGGAGCGCGCCGCGCAGGTCGAAGACGACATTCAGCCGGAGGCCATCGAGCGCCGCGCCGCGCTCACCGGGTCGTTGCGGCCCGCCGACCTGCGCGACCAAATCCGGCGCACCTTCGAGCGCGAAAGGGAGCGGCTGCGCGCGCAACTCCAACTGCTTGCGACCAGCCGCGCGCGTCTTGAAACCGCCGTCGCCAACGCCGATACCGAAGTCGAACGCATCCGCGCACTGATCGACGCCGACGAACGTACGCAGACAGAGCGCAACGCTGGTCAGACCGCGACGGGAGAGGTCAACCCGACATCCCCGCCGCCCGCGACATCCACCACGCCCCCGCCGAACCGAGAGCCGGGCGAACAGCCCGACAACATACCTTAGCAGTCACGACGGAGAAAAAACTGCCTGGAGCTGATTCAGGAAAAGAGATCACAGTCGCACCTGCAAGAATGCAAGGTTTGAATATTCGCGCAACCAAGTAAGGTCTGCTGCATGGTTGGCCGCATCGACACGTTTCGACAAAATAGATGGGCACGATTTCACAGGCCGAACTGTACCGCTTGATCGGTGACGCGAATGGGCGCGGCGAGCGGGTGGTGGTCGCGACGGTTGCCAACACGCGCGGGTCGACGCCGCAGCGGCGCGGCGCAAAGATGCTGTTCTTTGAGAACGGTGAGGTGGCCGGGACGGTCGGCGGCGGCTGCGTCGAAGCAGCGGTATGGGCCGAGGCGCGCGAGGCGATGCAGACGGGCGCGCCCGCGCTCCACAAATTCAGCCTCACCGCCGACGAAGCGAGCGAGGAAGGAATGGTGTGCGGTGGCTGGATGGAAATCTTTGTCGATGTGTGGGAAGTAGAAACGGGGACGGGTGACGGGGGCCAGGGGCTGGCAAGCAAATGAATGCCACTTGAGGACGCAGCACAGATTACATATCTTCATGCCATTCTCTGTGTCCTCTGTGTAACCGCTGTGTCTCTTTCGTAAAAGATGATCGTCAGCGCCACTCGATCATTGTTTGTACCACTCTCCCATGTCTTGATTTAACCGCCGAGGACGCGAGAGCGCGCGGAAGATGTGAATGATAGCTCCACCAATCAGATGAACAACTCTATGCATGCCGAGGCGTCCTCTCGCGTCACGGGCGGTGATAGGGTAGTGGCTCACATGGAGGTGGCATGGTACAGTTCAATCATGGTTACTATTACTCTTCGATGTCAATATTGCCAAAGCGAACGACTGATGCGCAACGGTCTCGCTCCCGATGGCCGCCAGCGCTACTTGTGCCATCAGTGCGGTCAACGGAGTCGCGAACTGCCGCGCACCAATGCCTACACGGCTGAAGAGCGCGAAACTATCC
>JACDEG010000193.1 GCA_013816505.1 Pyrinomonadaceae bacterium
TCCTAGCACGTGCCCTCAAGCGGGGCAAACCGAGTCTCCCGTCGTCGCCGCCAACTCGCGCGCTAGGGGCTTACATTAGCCCGCGACGGATTGACTGCTTGCTTGACACTCCCCGTGAAAGTGGCGGAAAATGAGGCCTTCGCTCAGACGTGCGGATGGTGTATGAGCCGGGTCGCCCCGTCAACGTCGCATCGTTGTTTTCAACGTAGATCGGTTTCAAGCCTCGCGCGGGATCGCCGGCCATCACGAGTTAATGGACGCTTGATTGGCACAACCGTCAACGTTTAGCGCCCGCCGCCGGGAGGTTAATCGATATATGAATAAGGTTTTTTGGAGTGTGAGTTGGCTGCCGCTGCTGCTGCTCGCCGGGACGTTTGTAGTGGGCGAGGCGGTCACGCCATCGACCACTCAGGCCGCCACGCGCGGCCGCCGGAGCTTCGGCACTGTGACCGGTTTGGTGCAGGACAGCAAAGGACAGCCGCTTGC
This sequence comes from Pyrinomonadaceae bacterium, assembly GCA_013816505.1. GTDB lineage: Bacteria > Acidobacteriota > Blastocatellia > Pyrinomonadales > Pyrinomonadaceae > JACDEG01. Next base: position 487 of record JACDEG010000193.1, read on the forward strand.
CGGTGCGCTGGTGACTGTTTTACGCGACGGCGTTAACACAGTCGTCAAACAAACCAAGAGCGCGGCGGACGGAACTTTTACAACGCGCCTGGCGCCGGGTCGGTATCTGCTGCGCGCCGCCGCCGAGGGCTTCAACGCCGCTTCTTTCTCCGCCGTCCAAGTCAACTCCTCATCCGAACTCGTCTACCGCTTCAACCTTGAGCCTGCCGGACAGGGCCGCACCGCGCCGGAGCGACGCCGCGACCGCGACGACCGCAAGTGGGAGATTCGCGCCGCGCAGAGTCACCGCTCAATCTTCCAGATGAAAGAGGGCGAGGGTGAAATCGTATTCCCATCTACCTCGACATCGTCAGCATCTGCATCGATATCCGTCGGCAAAGCTGAGAACGGGTCAGACGAAGCACCTGATGAAGCGTTAGAGATCGACTGGATTAACGCCGACGATGCCACGACGGAAACTGCGGGCGCGCGCCGGGCACGAACGCAGGGCGTCATCGAAACCTTCTACACCGCCTCGGCCAACCCGTTTCATTCCGGCCGCGTCGGACTCAACTTCGCGGTCGCCAGCCCAGTCAACGCACAGCTTGATTTAATTTTCGCCGGGCAGTTCGGTGCGGTCGAACGCTTTGAAACCACCGCGCGACTGCGCGCCGGTGCCAGTCACCGCGTGAGCGCGACGGTCGGCGGGATGCGCGTCCCGCTTGCAGGGAGTGCCGCGACGAGCGCCGCCCCGCCTGCCATCGCCCACCATGCCGCCGGTCGACTTGATGACGCGCTCGGCCAGTTTTCCGTGCGCGCCGTTGACGAGTGGGTGGTGCGCGACGGCGTCGTGGTCGTACTCGGCCTTGATTACTCGCGCTTTCTCGGAGCGGGGAATGCCGACTCCGTCAGCCCGCGCTTCGGCTTTCAGTTCGACGCCGGCGCGCGCACCCGCCTGCGTGCGGCCTACGCGCCGGGAGGCGGCGACGCCGCAGCATCCGCGCAAAGCAGTGCGTTCCTTGAAGGCACACCGGTGGTCTTTCGCGAGCAGGCGGAGCAGCCTCTCGCCCTCATCGATGGACGCGCCGTGATGGAACGCAGCCGTCGTTTTGAATTCGGCGTCGAGCGTGTCCTCGACGATAAATCGAGCGTCGAGGCGACGGCCTTTTTCGACACGGTGGAGGACCGCGGCATCGGCCTGTTCAGCACACCGCTCAACGCCTTTGCGGGCGAACAGGGCGCGGCGTTGTCGGAGGTTGCTCATCAGCAGGGGGCGGCGCACGGCATGCGCGTCGTTTACGTGCGTCGTCTGAATCGTTTCCTGAAGGCTTCCGGCGGATACTCTTTCGGGCGCGGGCAGCAACTCGCGTCGTCTCCGTCCGTGCTGTCCGACCCAGAACAAATTTTCCAAAATGGATTCTTCCAGACTGTTGCGGCACAGGTCGATGCCGATGTGGCTGACGGCACCAGCGTGCGCACCGTGTTGCGCTTTTCGCCGCGCGCCGCAGTCTTCGCGATTGATCCATTCGCCGGGCGCCTCGCCGTCTATGACCCTTCGCTGAGCATCCTTGTGACGCACGCGCTGCCGAACTTCGGGCTGCCGGTGCGCGCCGAGGCTGTGCTCGACGCACGCAACCTGCTCGACGTGATGACGAGCGTCGAGGATGGTGAAAAGCTCACCTCACTCGGCGCGCTGCGTCGGACGGTGCGCGGCGGCATTTCGGTCAAGTTCTAAATACTGCCAGTAGAGGTTCTCGCCCGCTCTCACTTAACGGAGCGATCCCGAAGCAACCTCGCGGCGGGCCGACAGGCCCTTGAAACGGGTGGTCGAAGACTCTACTTCCCCGCGCTGTTGCTTGGTACTCCAAGGCGAAAGTGCGGGGCATTTCTCTTTTATAGCACCGTCCGAGATTTCGGATAAATACAAAATCCTGAATCGAATCTGCTACGAAACTGGCGGCTCGCCCTCTTCTCCCGGCGCACCTTGGAAGCGGGGTCAAGCGTCGTCGTCGTCGTTAGTGTTGGCGGTTACGCTCTGGTGGCGGTTCGGCAAGCGAATGGGAGCGTCGGTTGGAACATCGTTTGCTCTTCGAACATCGGTTTGACGGAGAGTATTGGCGAGGCATAAAGCGCTGTGAAAGGATCGGTGTTAACAACGCAGTCGTGGGTGCTGCTGATGGTGGCGGCACTGCTCGTCGCCGCGGGCACACTCAACTTTGCACAGCGTCTGACGCACACCCCGCCGCCGACCGACGGCGTCGATTGGGGGCAGACCCAAGACGGCCTGCTGGCGCGTACGGTTGATCCCTCATCGCCGGCGGGACGCCCCGGTGTACTCGGCATTCTTCCCGGCGACCGTCTGATCGCCGTCAGCTTCGACGATAAAAAATATGAGCAGGTGACGACGGCAGGCGACGTGCAAGTGTACTTCGAGGAATCGGGCGTCGCCGGCACGCTCTACTACCTGATCGAGCGCCCGTCGTACCCGATTGACAGTCAGAGCCGCTTCGGTTACGTCGGGCCATTCATCTTAGAGGCCGTCACCAGCATTACGGCGCGCGACCTCTACCTCAGCCTCGTCGGCATCATCTACCTACTGGTCGGCCTTTTCATTCTGTTCAAGCAGGGCGCGCGCGCACCGTTCGTGCCGCACTTCACGACGCTGTGCCTGACCGCATTCGTCTTCCACTTTTATAAGCCATACGGTGCCTACGAAGACCTCGATCAGGCGGTCGCATTTCTCGACGCGGTGGCACTCGTGCTGTTCGCGCCCGTCTTTCTGCACTTCTGCGCGATCTATCCGATGCGCCGGCGGTTCTCTGAAAATCACCGCTGGCTGGTCTGGTTGATTTACGCGCCGGCCATCGTCTTGCTCGCGCTGACGGCGGTCGTCTTTTTCGTCCCGCCATCACTGCTGCCCCTTTCGTCGCGCTTCTTCGGCAGCCTCTACAAAATCGAATTTTCTCACTTGACGTTGGCGCTGGTCGCCGGCGCGGCGCTGTTGGTGCGCCGCTTTGTGAAGAGCGAAGCGGCGGTCGTGCGCCAGCAACTGAAATGGGTGGTGTGGGGATCGGCGCTGGCAATCACGCCGTTCACGATGCTCTACGCGATTGGCTACATCGTCGGCCCTGCCGGCCCGGTGCCGGCGGACGCCCTGATCGGCGAGTCGGTACGCCAGTGGCTGACGGACGCCGCAATTCTGCCGCTGGTTCTGATTCCGCTCACGTTCGGCAATTCGGTGGTGCGCTACCGCCTAATGGACGTTGACATGGTGGTGCGTCGCACGGCGGTCTACGCACTGACGACGCTCGCCATTGCGCTCAGTATCGGCGTCGTGGTCTACGTTGCGGGCCTCGTCGCGCTCGGCGGGCAGGAAATCACGCCGGGCGTCGTGACGATGCGCTTTATCATCGCGGTGGTCGCGATGGCGGTGATTGTGATGACCGCCGCGCCGCTGAAGAATTTCCTTCAGGAGCAAACGGACCGGTTCTTTTACGGCGAGCGCTATGACCTGCGCAACGGCCTGCTTGATTTCGGGCGCACGCTCTCGGCGACGACCACGCTCGACCCGCTGCTCGACGCGCTCGTCGGTCGTCTGCAACAGGTTTTGGGGGTCGAGCGGGTCGCAATCTTTATCGAAGACACGCGCGACGCCGCCGACTATCGCGTCGCGCGCGTCGCCGGGCTGTCGAATGAGATCATCGTGCCGCCCGACTTTCGCGAGATGATCCGCACACGCTCGGCAGAGGGCGGGGTCGTGCGCGCCGACGACATCGATTTGCCGCCAGAGACCTCCGGCTTCGTCCGTCGCGCGCTTCATTACTACGTGCCGTGCGTGGTACGTGGGCGGATGGTCGCGGTGATCGGACTTGGCCGGGCGATCGGCGGCGCGCTGCTATCGACCGAAGACTTGGAGATTCTCCGCACGGTCTCCGGCTATGTCGCGGTCGCCATTGAGAACAGCCTACTCTACCAGGAACAACGCGAGCGCGCCGCCGAGCTTGAACTGCTCAAAGACTTCAACGAGTCTATCGTCGAGTCGATCAAAGTCGGACTGATTGCGGTCGACACCGAAGGGCGCGTGACGGGCTGCAACTCGGCGCTCGAAGAGATGCTCGGCGTCCGGCGCGAGGGCGCGGCGGGAAACCTTGTCGAAGAACTGTTTGCCGAAGACTTCGCCGAGACGCTGACGCAGGTTCTGGGCGCTGCCGGGTGGCAACTCGCCGAGTTGCGCCACATCTACAAACTGCCGACGGCCACGCGCGCGGGCCGCGCGCTGATCGTCAACGTCTCGCTCGCGCCACTGCGCCACTCGGACACGCGCGACCACTCCGGCGCGCTGATGATGCTCGAAGATGTGACCACGCGTGTCCGCCTCGAAGAGCAGTTGCAGCAACGCGAGAAGTTGTCGTCCATCGGCCTGCTCGCCGCTGGCGTCGCGCACGAGATCAACACACCGCTGACGGGCGTTTCTAGTTACACGCAGATGCTCCTCGGGATGCTCGCCGAGACCGACCCGAAGCACGCGCTACTCCAGAAGATTCGTCGCCAGACCGAGCGCGCGACCGGTATCGTCAACAACCTGCTGAACTTTTCGCGCACCGGCGGTGCCACCGAATTTGGCGAAGTGGACCTCAACCGCGTGCTCGAAGATACGCTGCAACTTCTGGAACCGCAACTCCGGCAGAGCCAGATCGAGACGGTTCGCGCCTATGACGCGACCCTCCCGCGCGCCATCGGCAACCCCGGCAAATTGCAGCAAGTCTTCACCAACCTGATTCTGAACGCGCGCGACGCGATTCCTGACGGCGGTCAGATCACGCTGCGAACGCGGTCCGCCGAAGACGATGCCGTGGTGATCGAAGTCGCGGACACCGGCATCGGCATCGCGCCGGAAAACGTCGCGCGTATCTACGACCCATTCTTCACCACCAAGGGCGTCGGGCGCGGCACCGGCCTCGGACTCGCCGTCAGCTACGGCATCGTGCAAGAGCACCTCGGCCACATCGCAGTTGAAAGCGCGCCCGGCAAAGGCACGACATTCTCCATCACCCTCCCCACCGCGCAATTGCGTCCACGTCTTCAAGCCGTTGGCGACTAGCCGAAGCGGTTGACCGAGCTGCGCTCTACCATACAATCAACGCGAGTTAGATTTCCCCCGCTCTGGTATCTTTACTGCGCTTAATTGCTAAACTGGAGTTGTTGTCATCGGGAGGAGTTTTGTATGTCAACAGAGACAATTAGTTTACAAATTGATGCTGACGCAGCCCAGGCTTTCAGAGCAACGTCAGGTGATGAGCAAGAGAAGTTAGGTGTCCTGCTCGGCATCTGGCTGAAGGAATATGCTAAAGCAGGTTCTCAATCTTTGAAGAAAACAATGGATGAGATTAGCCAACAGGCACAAGGCAGAGGTCTTACACCAGAGATTCTCGAATCCATCCTTGGGAAAAAATGAGCCTGCGCTTTGTTCTCGACACCAAATTGTTTCATGATGAGAGCATATGTTCAGCCTTGAGTTAAAAGCCAGCCCCACTTCCTACGATGAGTATGGGCAACCCTGTTACCCCGTCGACCAAGAGAAAGGGCTTAGCGAGGCCCAAGGTAATCGTCTGTTAAAAGAGGCGTTCGCCAGTGGTTACACCGCGGCGGTTGCAAAAACCCTTGTCGGTATCACCAGACGACAGGTTCTACTCGCCTCCTCACAGAGGCCGGCAGATGTGCTGGAGATTGGCGGCGGCAATGGCGGCTTTTACGACGGGCTGAGAAACAAAGCCCGCACGTACATTAACGTTGAGCCGGGACGGATACCCTTGTCAGGAAAGGCGTTGGAGAGAATCAAAGACCCGCGTTACATGTGCCTCAAGTGCTCGGCAGAAGACATCCCGCTGCCTGATGAGTCGGTTGATGTAATTCTATGCATCGCGTCTTTCGACCACATCCCTGATTACCGCAAGGCCCTGGGCGAGGTCCGCAGGCTGCTGAGGAAGGGGGGCATCTTCATGCTCACGCTTAACAACCGCCGCTCGTGGTGGAAAGCGATGCTCTCCCGGACGGCTTACTTAAAGCGAAGGGAAGAAGAGATCGCCAAGGAGCACTACTTCCAGTGGTCCTTCTCCGAGTGTGAATCTCACCTCGCAGAGTTCATCCCGGTGCGGGATATTTACACAACGACGTTTGTCCCTTTCATCCCCCACTTGTGGCGGCCCCTGTTACCCGTGTCTGATCTATTCGGCAGGCCGCTGCTTCGTAAATACGGTGCAAATATTATTGCCGTATGTCGGAAGCCGGGGAAGGATGGATCACATGAGTTTGTGCCCAGAGCAATCTAATGCTCGGCATGCGGCGGACGCGCAATCAGCGAACATCTAAATCCATCACGTCCTGTGCGCGCCGTTGATGCGGGATGTTAGATTGTATGCCATCAACAACTTGCCGCCACTGCAATCGTGTACGCGACGGCTGATGGCGGGCGTTATTAAAACCCAAGTGACAAGCGACCGGTGTCGAAGCGTCATCCTCTCCTCACGCACCGTGTCCGACTCGTCACTGATCTCTCATTGATTAAGCACTGTGTCAGACTATGGCGAAGAAGGGTTCGGTACTCGTCGTTGACGACGAGGAGATTATGCGGGATGTGCTGGAGACGCTGCTGTCGGCTGAAGGATACCGTGTCGACTTAGCGAAAACCGGCGAAGAGGGGATCGAAGTCTACGGGCGACGGGCTTATGATGTCGTGCTGCTCGACGTGTCGATGCCGGGGATGGGTGGCCTGCGCGCGCTCGAAGAGTTGTTGAAGGCGGACGCGAACGCCGTCGTCGTGATGATTACGGCATACGCGACATTCGACACGGCCATCGGCGCGTGGGAGCGCGGCGCGTTCGGCTGCATCCGCAAGCCGTTTCAGAACGAGCAAGTGACGGCGACGGTCGCCTTGGGGATTAAATCGCGGCGCAAAGAAGAGGAACGACAAGCGCTCCGGCGCGCCATGAGCCGCAGTGTCGACCGCGGCTCAATCGTCGGGCGGTCTGAGCGGATGCAGACCATATTTCAACTCGTCGATCAAGTCGCGCCGGCGCGCTCGACCGTTTTGATCACCGGCGAGTCGGGCACCGGCAAGGAGCTAATCGCCAAAGCGATTCACGAGCAGAGTCAGCGCGCCGCGAAATCTTTCGTCACCGTCAACTCGTCGAACATTCCGTCGGAGCTTTTAGAGTCGGAGTTGTTCGGCCACACGCGCGGCGCGTTCACCGGCGCGGTCGCGGCGAAGAAGGGTCTGTTCGAAGTTGCCGATGGCGGCTCGCTGTTCCTTGACGAGATCGGTGACATCCCTCCTGAAACGCAGGCGCGACTGCTGCGCGTGCTACAAGAGCGCGAGTTCACGCCACTTGGCGATGTGACTCCGCGCCGCGTCGATGTGCGGATCATCGCGGCGACCAACATTGATTTGAAGGAGGCGGTGCGGCAGGGCAGCTTTCGCGAAGACCTCTACTACCGGCTTGCCGTCGTGCCGATTGAGTTGCCACCGCTGCGCGAGCGGCGCGAAGATGTTCTAGCGCTCGCGCAGCACTTCATCCGCAAGTACAACGAAGAGAACAATCGCCACGTCTCAGACCAACTATCGCCGGACGTGCTCGCGCGGCTCGAAGCCTATTCGTGGCCCGGCAACGTGCGTGAATTGGAGAACGTCATCGAGCGCGCGGTCGTCATCTCGCCCGGCGACGAAGTCACGCTCCAATGTCTGCCGAAAGACATCGCCGACCCACAGAAGACACTCGGTGCCTCGTCGAGCGCGACGAGCAGCGCCGCCGCCGCGATGGAAGTCGGGCGCGGCGTCAACTTCTACGACGAGGTGCGCCGCTTTGAAATCGATTTGATCCGCCGTGCGCTGGAGCAGACCGGCGGCCACCAGTCGCGTGCCGCGCGACTGCTCGGCATGAACGCAACGACGCTCAATTCCAAAATCAAGACGTACAATATTCAGTTATAGGCCGGGCCCGCCCGCGCCGCGCGGCATTCAAATATCTGATGAACATTGAGTCTCTCGTGGTTGAGCGGGTCAGCGACGCCGAGGCGCGTTTCGAGCGCGTGCGGCGCGTGGTCGGACTCGCGCTCGCACCCACAGTTTTTTTAATCGTGCTGCTGCTGCCGCTCGCCGGGCTGAAGCCGGAAGCACACCGTCTGGCGGCGGTGATGGCAACGGTCATCGTGCTGTGGGTGACGGAGGCGCTGCCGCTCCCGATGACGGCGCTATTGGGCGCGGCGGGCTGCGTCGTGCTGCGGGTTGCGCCGGCGAAGGATGTGTTCGCGCCATTCGCCGACCCGTTGATGTTTCTTTTCATCGGCTCGTTCATCCTCGCGCGGGCGATCTTCCTGCACCGACTCGACCGCCGTCTGGCTTTCGGCGTGTTGTCAATCAAGTGGGTCGGCGCGAGTCCGAGCCGCATTCTGTTTGCGTTTGGTGCGGTGACGGCGTTCATCTCGGCGTGGATTTCCAACACCGCCACGACCGCGATGATGTTCGCCATCGGGATGGCGATTCTCGCTTTCCTGTTCGACAACGAGCGCGCCGGCGGCAGCCCGATCAGCCGCCGCTATGCGACGGGTCTGATGCTGATGACTTCGTTCGCCGCGTCCATCGGCGGACTCGCGACGCCGATTGGGACGCCGCCAAACGTCATCGGACTCGGCTTCATCCGCCAACTGCTCGGCGTCGAAATCTCGTTCTTCAAATGGACGCTAATCGGTGCGCCAATCGTCATCATTCTTTTCCTGTATCTCTTCTTTTATCTCAACACGCTCTGTCGCGCCGGGGTGCGCGAAATCGCGGGCAGTAGCGAGATGCTGCGCAGCGAAAAGGAACGACTCGGCGCGTGGACGCGCGGTCAGCGCTCAACGCTGATTGCATTCCTCGTCACGGTTGCGCTGTGGGTCGTGCCCGGAATCATCGCGCTTGCTTTCGGAGACCGGAGCGACATCTACCAAACGGTCAACCGCAGCGTGCCGGAAGCGGTCGCCGCGGTGGTCGGCGCGGGGCTGTTGTTTCTGCTGCCCGGTGACGAGGGCGGCGCACGCGCAATCACTTGGGAAGAGGCGGTTAAGATCGACTGGGGTGTGGTGCTGCTGTATGGCGGTGGCTTCGCGCTCGGTGTGTTGTCGTTTCAGACCGGGCTGGCCGAAGCGGTCGGGCGCGGGTTGACTGGGCTACTGCCGGTGAGTGGCGGTCTCGGTCTGTTGTTCGCGTCGGTGCTGGTCGCCGTGATCGTCTCCGAAGCTACATCGAACACTGCTTCGGCGAACATGGTCGTCCCCGTCGTGATCGCGATTGCACGCGCGCAGGGAGCCGACCCGCTGGAACCGGCGCTCGGCGCGACGCTGGGCGCGAGCCTCGGCTTCATGCTCCCCGTCTCGACGCCGTGCAACGCCATCGTCTACGGCTCCGGCTACGTTCCGCTGACGCGGATGATCCGCTACGGGATCCTGCTCGATGTGGTCGGCGTCTTCGTGATCGTCGCGCTCGTCAGATTGCTCATTCCTTTCATTCGTTGAACGAAGATGTCAGTGTCAGTCAGTGTTGGAAGGAGATAACACAGAGGGCACAGAGATGAAGACACAGAGAACACAGAGAAGAGGTCAGCCCTGATGCAGATGTTTGTCGGCATCAGCGCTGAACAAAAGCCAGCGCACAGTTTTGAGTAGCCGGTTTTCAGATCACAACTCAAAACTGAAAACCGCTCACCTTTGCCTTTTACCTTTTCACTTTTGCCTTCTTTCTCTGTGCCCTCCGTGTAACCTCTGTGTCTCTGTGTTACATCTTTTC
>JACDEG010000661.1 GCA_013816505.1 Pyrinomonadaceae bacterium
TCATCGACCTGCGCGAAGTGGGGCGCGACGCTTCACGTGTGGAGAGCGTGGGCGTGCCGGTGGTCAACTCGGTTCTGAGCGTTGAACCGGACGGGGCGTTCGTCGCCGTCGAATGCGACGCGAACTTCGCCGCCGCGCTCGGTGACCGCATGCTCGGCGGCGTCGGTGCGGTGCCGAGCGCGGTCAGGCCGCTGGAGATGACGGAACTGGCGGTGATTGAATTTCTGTGGCTGAGCGTCGTCAGTCGGATTAACCAATATCTTGGCGAGCCGCTGTTCAAGCTGCACCGCGTCACGACGGCGGACGCGGCGGACGTGGTGGACGTGTCCAACTACGTCGAAGACTCTGAACCGCGGAGGGAATTATTGGTCACCGTCCGACTCAACGTCGAAACGACAAGTGGGACGGTTCGGCTCCGGCTCGATGAAAACACGCTCGCTTCGTTCGCTCAGCAGAAGAACCCGCTGCTTTACTCCACCGCGCGCGGGTCGATGCAGGAACGGATGAAGCGCGTTCTGCCCGACGTGACGCTCGCGGTTTGCATCGGGCGCACCATCGCAGCACGCGCCGACATTAACAACCTCGAACACGGCGATGTCGTGGTGGTCAGACACACGGAAGTGCGCTGGCGAAAGAGCGGCGAATTGGGTCCGAGTTGCCGCGTCCGCGTCGGCGATGGTTCCAACGTGATGATCTCAGGACAGTTGACGCAGGAAATCGCGGATGACGACCGAGGGGAAGCGAGCGGAGGCGACGACGATGACGCGATCGACCCGCGTTTGTTGCGTCTACGGGTCAGTACTATTAACGGCGGTTACGGGCCGACATCGACGGAGCGCTTGAGCATGGAAAATCCTTCCGACGTGGACAATCAACAACCGGGTGAGGAAGAGACGGCGGGCGGCGGCGGCGTCCTCGATAGTTTAATGCTGACGATTCACATCGAGTTGCCGGCGCGTCGCATCCGGCTCGACGAACTGGCGAGTCTGCGCACCAACCAACTTCTTGACCTCGAATGTTTGCCAACCGATCCGGTCGAGTTGGTGGCCGACGGCAGACGCCTGGCACGCGGCGAGTTGGTCGACATCGAAGGCCGGCTCGGCGTGCGCATCACCGAGGTGCTGACCTGAAGCCAACGGTCTCGCACGGACGGAACTCAATCGAACACTAACGCCACCGGGGGCGCGCCTGATCGCTTTAAGCGCGTGACGCCGGGACGTTGCACCAGCCGCCTTGGTTTGCCACAGTCAGAGAATCGAAATTGACAACCCTGATGACAACATTACTGACAACATCATTCGCGACAGCCGGCGACTCTGTGATGACCGACGCCGTTGCGAGGTCGTCTTCCGGCGCGGCGTTCGAAGCAGGCGCGACGACTAACTTGTTGTTTCAGGTCAACAATGGGCTGAACTTTTTTATGATGCTGGTGCAGACCATAGCAGCGCTGGCGTTGGTCTGTGGGTTGGCCTACGTGCTGTTCCGGTGGGTGCTGCCGCGCCTTCAGATCACCGGATCGATGAATCGTTTGGTGCGCGTGGTGGATGCGGTTCCGGTCGGGCCGCGCCGCAGCATCTACGTCGTTGAGGTTGCCGGACAGTGGCTGTTGGTCGGGTCGTCCGAGGCCGGCGTGCAATTGTTGACGGAACTGGACCCGGAGCGCGCGGCTGAAGCGGCGAATGCGTTGGAACGAACGCGCCCGAAATTGAACAACTTGGGGGGAATCGCGCGTGCAAGTTTCGCAGATTACCTCGCGCGTCATTTGATCAAAAGGAAGTAAGTTGATGAAAGTGCTTATCCGAAAGTTTATGCCACACGGTTTCGCGCGCGGGTACGGGGCGTTGATCTGCGTTCTGGCATTCGTCGGAGTGCTGACGCTGGCGACGGTTTCAAGCTCTGCACAGGGGAACATGGCCGGGGGTAGGACCGCAGCGTCCGGGACGGCGAATCCGGTCGTGCTGGTGATCGTGCTCGGCGTGTTGGCGCTGGCACCGTTCGCTTTAATCATGCTCACCTCGTTCGTCAAGATTTCCGTCGTATTGTCGATTTTGCGTAACGCGCTTGGCACGCAACAGATTCCACCAAACCAGGTCATCACCGGACTCTCGCTGATCCTAACGATCTTCATCATGGCCCCGGTCGCCGAGAAAATGTACGCGGAGGCCGGCGAACTCGGCGACACCGACGCGATTTTTTCCGAGATGTCGGTCAAGACAATTTTCGAGGCGGCGAAGCGCGGGCGCGAACCACTGCGGCAGTTCCTCCAGCGCCACGCGCATGATGCGGAGCGGCGGATGTTCTTCGACCTCGGCCAGCAGATCGCGAAGCGCAACGGTAACAACCCCGAAGAGATTACTGTGAGCGACTTCCGCACGCTGGTTCCGGCGTTTGTCACGAGTCAATTGAAAGAGGCTTTCGAGATTGGCTTTCTGTTGTTCCTGCCGTTTCTGGTAATCGACATGGTGGTGTCGAACATCCTCCAGGCGATGGGCATGTTCATGCTGTCGCCGGTGATGATCTCGTTGCCCTTTAAGCTGCTGCTCTTTGTGTTGATCGACGGCTGGACGCTGCTGGTTCGCACGCTGGTGATGAGCTACGTGATTCAAACTTGATTAGCGCGCGAAACTGGAGGGGCTGGTTGGGGAACAGGTAATCCGTGACGTGGAGAAAGCGGTTTCATCGACGGCGGTTGCGTCGAAAGGAGTGAGTGAAAATGGACACTTATGTTGATTTGGCCGGTGAAGCTCTCTGGTTGATCCTGCTGCTTTCGTTCCCGCCGCTCTTGGCGAGCCTCGTCGTCGGCGTGCTGATTAGCTTGCTGCAAGCTCTGACACAGGTGCAGGAGCAGACCCTGACGTTCGTCCCGAAAATCATCGCTACCGTCCTCGCCATCATGGTCAGCGCGACGGCGGTTCTCGATCAGTTGAAAGCTTTTTCAGGAAAGGTTTTTGATGTGATGTTAAAGGTCGGCTCCGGGTCGTAAGTGCCGGAGCCATGTTCGTGGAGCCGCCGAAAAGAACTGCGGTCAAGCATCTGAGGTGTTCGGGTTAGCCGGCGTGAAAGTTTATGGACGAGTTTTTGAAGATGCTGGAGACCTTGCTTGATGTGTTCGAAGTCGGGCAAAGTCCGCAGACGTTTCTCGTCCTCATCGGTCTGGCG
>JACDEG010000194.1 GCA_013816505.1 Pyrinomonadaceae bacterium
GAACACGAACATCAACGGTACACACTACATGCTGGCCGCGCTGCGCGAGTTGCGCCCGAACTGCCGCTTCTACTTCGCCGGCTCGTCCGAAATGTTCGGCAAGGTCAGAGAGACGCCGCAACGCGAGACGACGCCGTTCCACCCGCGCTCGCCTTACGGCATCAGCAAGGTCGCCGGCTTCGACCTGACACGCAACTACCGCGAGGCCTACGGCATGTTCTGCGCGAGCGGTATCCTGTTCAACCACGAAGGGCCGCGTCGCGGATTCGAGTTCGTGACGCGCAAAATCACCAGCGCCGTCGCGCGCATCAAGCACGGGATGGCGTCAGAGTTGCGGCTTGGTAACCTTGATGCACAGCGCGATTGGGGGCACGCCGCCGATTATGTGCGCGCGATGCACATGATGCTCCAACAACCCGCGCCGGATGATTACGTGGTGGCGACCGGCGAGGCGCACACGGTCCGTGACTTCTGCGAACGGGCGTTCGCCGAAGCGGATCTGGACTACCGCGATTTCGTCAGCATCGATGAGCGGTTCGCGCGCCCGGCAGAGGTCGATCTGTTGGTTGGCGATTCGGCAAAGGCCCGCGCGGTGCTCGGTTGGCAACCACACTACACGTTCCCGGCGCTGGTCAGCGAAATGGTGCAAGCTGATATGGAAGCGGTGGCGCGACCCGCAGGCGACCGGACAGCTGGCTTCGCAAAAGCGTGATGCCTTGAATGGTCAGCGGTCTCTTGAATATTTGTGCTAAACAGCTTACATCTGTATTATTGCCCCGGATATTACGACAATTGAGCAGAGCCTCACACAACGCAAACGCAGTCCAACCATCATCTCTTACGCCCCAAAATCGATAAGTAACTACTCAGTCCGGTCTGCCGCGTAGCGGCGTCATGACTTTAGCCCGGCGTTTCAACGCCGGGCGTAGTAACCTTTGGTGCTAGTTGTTTTATTGGGGTTTTTGGCACTTTCCGGTTCGGTCATCCTGAAAATCGCGCACCGTCATCTAGCTAAATCGGGGAAAGTGGAGCGCGAACGCCAAAATCTGTTGTGTTCTGAGCGAAAAGTGGAGCGCCATGCCCCAAAATGACGGATATCAACTAGCACCAAAGGTTAGTAACCCAACCGATCTCGTCTCGGTCAGCGACGGCTGGCGGTTCAGCCGTCGCTGACAGAGACGAGAACAATCGCCCGTTACCAGGAAACACTCTACCTTGAGTCGCTGGATTGAATGCGCAAGCATTGATCCTCGAAGAAGTTGTTTCAAATATGACAACGAAGAAACCGATGCCAACCGAGTCGAAGAGGACCGAACTCGTCCCACAAATAAAGGCGGATGCGCCCGCTAAAAAACCCGATATTGGGAAAGCCGACGAACCGTTGCCGGAGGAAGCTTCCGGCAACTCTTCTCGTCGGCTTCAGTCCGAGCCTGGCATCACAATAGACCGCGTGGAAGTGGGGCAGAACGCAAAGGAATTGTTTCCGGTGGTCGGCATTGGGGCCTCAGCCGGCGGGCTGGAGGCGTTCACGCAGTTGCTTAAAAACCTCCCCGCTGATACCGGCATGGCCTTTGTTCTGGTCCAGCATCTCGATCCGAACCATGAGAGCCTCCTGACCGAGCTGCTTGCCAGAGCCACGAGGATGCCTGTGCGCGAGGTCACTGAGGGTACATACGTCGAACCCGATCATGTCTATGTCATTCCGCCGAATACAAACATGGCGATTGTCGGGAGCGTGTTGCAGCTCCAATCTCGTCAGAATACGAGTGGGCAGCATCTGCCGATTGACTTTTTCCTGCGCTCACTGGCGGAAGATCGAAGCAGCCGTGCCATCGGGGTGATTTTGTCGGGAACCGCTTCCGACGGCACGCTCGGGTTAGAGGCGATCAAAACCGAGGGCGGCATCGCCTTCGCCCAAGACCCGAAATCCGCCAAGTACGACAGTATGCCGCGGAGCGCCGTTGAATCCGGGTGCGTGGACTTTGTTCTCACTCCCGAATACATCGCTAAAGAGATTGCGCGAATCAGCCGCCATCCATACGTGGCTTCCGGCGCAGTCGCCGAAGTCGCTCGGCCTGTTGCTCAATCTGTCGAAGCGAAAGTTCTACCGGAAGGCGCAGACGGCTTCGACCAAATTTTGATACTGCTGCAAAAGACTACCGGCGTGGACTTCCGTCTGTATAAATCCAATACCCTGCACCGGCGCATCATGCGGCGCGCGGTTCTGAATAAGATGGAAGGGCTGGAGGATTACGCACGGTATTTGGGCGACAACGATTCTGAAGTGACGAGTCTGTATCAAGACATCCTGATCAACGTGACCAAGTTCTTTCGTCACCCGGAAACGTTCGTCGTCTTAAAGGAAAAAATCTTTCCCCGGATGATCGAGCGGCGCACGTCGGACGAGCCGATGAGAATCTGGGTATTGGGGTGCTCGACGGGCGAGGAAGCCTACTCCATCGCCATCGCCTTCACCGAGTTTGCAGGCGAACGGTCCGACTATCTCCCGATTCAGATTTTCGCCACCGACCTCAACGAGACGGGCATCGTCAAAGCGCGCGCCGGTCTCTTCTCGAAGAACATCACGCATGATGTCTCGCCGGAGCGTCTGCGCCGTTTCTTCACGGAAGCGGATGGCGGCTACCAGATCAGCAAGCCGATCCGGGATATGTGCGTTTTCGCTCGGCAGAACATCATCGCCGATCCGCCTTTCTCCCAGATGGATTTAATCAGTTGTCGCAATCTGCTGATCTACCTTGACCCGGTGTTACAGAAGCAGGTGATGCCGTTGCTTCATTACGCGCTCAAGCCAATGGGTTTTCTGTGGCTGGGCAGTTCGGAGACAACCGGCTCATCCGCCAATCTGTTTATGCCGGAGGACAGGAAGCACCGGTTCTACTCCAGGAAACCGGCATCGGCGCGTCATGTCTTCAGCTTTCCGAGCCGCAATCATATGCAAAATGAAATCGACTCTGTCCCGAAAACGGCGAGCGTGGCGATCAAGTCAGCCAATGGTGGGTACGACGTGCGGCGGGAAGCCGACCAATTTATGCTCGAACGCTACGCCCCGGCGAGCATCGTGATTAACGAGGAGATGGAAGTTTTGCAACTTCGTGGGGACACCGCTCCTTACCTTGAGCAATCGCTCGGCAAGCCGACCCGCAATCTGCTGCAGTTGGCGCGCGAAGGCTTGCTGGTCGAGTTGCGCGCCAGCATACACAAGGCGCAACAGGATGAGAGTTCGATCATCAAAAAGAATTTGCGAATTAAATATGATGGAGAGTTCAGGGATGTCAATCTGGAGGTGATCCCGCTTAATCATCACCCGGCGCAGAAACATCATTTCCTGATTCTGTTCGAGACCGCCGCCGCGCCGGAGACGGACGAGACCGGAGGCTGTAAGCAGAAGGCAGAGGGCAGTAGGCAGAAACCAGAAGAGCATCAGGTGACACGGTTGAAACAGGAGTTGGCCGCCGCCCGTGCACATTTGCAATCGTTAATCGAAGAGCATGAAGCGGCCATTGAGGAACTCCAATCCGCGAGCGAGGAAGTTCAGTCGAGCAACGAAGAGTTTCAGAGCATCAATGAGGAACTGGAAACCGCCAAAGAAGAGCTTGAGTCCAGCAATGAAGAATTAACTATACTCAACCAGGAACTGGAAAACCGTAACCTCGAATTGGGATGGCTCAATAGCGACCTGACGAATTTGCTGGACAGTGTCCAAATGCCAATCTTAATGCTGGACAATGGTCTCCGCATCCGTCGTTTCACGCCGACGGCGGCAGATACCTTGAATCTGATTTCCACCGATGTCGGGCGATCCATCGGCGACATCAAGCCTAACATTAACGTTCCTGATTTGGAGCAGTTGATTGAAGAGGCGATTAAAACCGCCAGCGTCTTAGAGCGCGAGGTACAGGACACGGAGGGGCGCTGGTTTTCGCTGCACGTTCGACCTTACAAGACTCTGGATAACAAGATTGACGGCGCGGTACTCGTGTTGGTTGACATCGACGCGCTCAAACGAAGCGAGACGCAGATCAGAGAATCGCGCGATTACGCCGCGAGCATCATCGCGACGGTGCGCGAGCCGCTCATGATTCTCGACGGAGATTTACGCGTGCAGATGGCGGGCCGCTGTTTCTATGAAACTTTCAAGGTCACACCTGAAGAGACGGAGAACCGATTCATTTACGATGCTGGCAATGGTCAGTGGAACATCCCCGAACTGCGGACGCTGCTCGAAGACATCCTGCCCGCGCAAAACCACTTTGAAGCCTTTGAGGTTGAGCACGAGTTCGAGCGCATCGGGCGCAAAGTCATGCTGCTCAGTGCCAGCGAAATCCGTCAGGATGTTAACCAGAGACGTTTGATCCTCTTCACCATCAAGGACATCACCAAGCGCAAGCTGGCTGAGGAAGAGTTGGAGAAATCAACCCACCAAGTGACCAACATTCTCGAAAGCATCACGAGTGCGTTCTATGCCCTCGATACTGAATGGCGCCTCACCTATATCAACGAGCATGCCGAACAGGTGCTCGGCAAATCCCGGCACGCCCTTCTGGGTAAGGTTATCTGGGATGAGTTCCCGGAGGCGGTTGACACCGCCTTCTACACACAATTCAAACGCGCTGTAGCCGAAGGCGTCACCGTCAAAGTTGAAGACTTCTACGCACCTTTCAACAAATGGTTTGAAGTTCACGCTTACCCCTCTCAGCAGGGGCTGGCTGTTTACATCGATGACATCACCGAGCGTAAGCGGGCGCAAGCGCAGGTGCGGACTTCCGAACTTCGTTACCGACGACTCTTTGAAACCGCACGCGACGGAATACTCATCCTCGATAACGTCGCTCGAAAAATCACCGACGCGAACCCATACATGACGGAGTTGTTGGGCTACCCGCGCGACGACCTCTTGGGTAAGGAACTCTGGGAAATCGGTTTGATGAAGGATGCGGAATCCAGCATCGACGCTTTTCAGGAATTGCAGGAGAGGGGTTATATCCGCTACGAAGACTTACCGCTGCAAACCAAAGACGGAAAACACTGGAATGTGGAGTTCATCAGCAATCTCTATGCGGAAAACGGTCATCAAGTCATTCAATGCAACATCCGCGACATCACCGAGCGCAAAGCTGCCGAAAGTCGCATCGCCCATGAAGCGTTTCATGACGCGCTGACAGGTCTGCCGAACCGGAAGTTATTCATCGAACATTTGCATCAGGCCATCGCGCATACCGAACGGCACGCAGAGTATATGTATGCGGTGCTGTTTCTCGATCTTGATCGCTTCAAGTTCGTTAACGACACGCTCGGTCATGTGATCGGCGACCAATTCCTCGGCGCCATCGCGCGCAAGCTGGAGGCGATTGTGCGACCTGAAGATATAGTCGCGAGATTAGGTGGCGACGAGTTCACGATTCTCTTGAGCGACATCGGTCACATCAGCGATACGACAAGAGTCGCAAACCGCATCAACCATGAGCTTAGTCTGCCTTTTAAGCTCGGCGGGCATGACGTCTTCACGACCGCCAGTATCGGCATCGCACTTTCACTATACGGCTACAGCGAGACGGAAGAGGTTTTGCGCGATGCCGATACGGCGATGTATCGCGCCAAGTCTTTGGGAGGGGGGCGATATGAGATATTCGACGCGAGTATGCATGCCAGCGTGATGACTTCGTTGAAGTTGGAGGCAGACCTCCGGCTGGCAGTCGCACGCGAAGAGTTGCGCCTCTACTATCAACCGATTGTGGCGCTGGAGGATAACCGCATCGTCGGTTTTGAAGCGCTCGTGCGCTGGCAGCATCCGGAGCGCGGACTTGTTCTGCCGGATGAGTTCATCCCCATCGCCGAAGAGACCGGATTAATCATGGCGATTGGTCATTGGGTGCTCAACGAATCGTGTCGCCAGCTACGTCAATGGCAGGATGATTTTCACGGCGATCTGTCTATGTCGGTCAACGTCAATCTTTCCTGTAAAGAATTTTCGCAAGCCAACTTCAGTAAACAGGTCGGGAGTATTCTCGAACAAACCGGAGTGTCAGCAGGTAGTCTGAAGTTAGAGATCACGGAAAGCACCGTGATGGAAGAAGCTGAAGCAGCCACCGCGATGCTCGGACAACTCAAAGACTTGGGAGTCAAGCTGCACATCGACGACTTCGGCACCGGCTATTCATCGCTCTCCAATCTGCACTACTTTCATGTCGATGGGTTGAAGATTGATCGCTCGTTCGTGGGTCGGATGGGACCGGGCGCCGAAAACTCCGAGATTGTGCAAACGATTATTCAACTGGCGCACAACCTCGGGCTGGAGGTGACGGCGGAAGGAGTCGAGACCGCCGAACAACTCTCTCGACTGCGCGCCCTCGGGTGCAAGTACGGACAGGGTTACTTATTCTCCAAGCCAGTTGACGGCGAAGAAGCGAAGCGGATGATTGTGGCCTAAAGACACGTGACGGGTGACGGGTGACAGGTGACAAGAAAGAGTTACGGCATGTGAGCGTTTCCGAGCGGAGTTAAAGTTTCTAGGGTAAAGATTCCGCGCACAGGACTCGTCCCGTGCGGCACGGAATTCAAACTTTCCTGTCACCTGTCACTTGTCACGATAGTGAGATAGTGAAGCGATTCTTGACACCGGCTTGATTCTGTTCTACTTTTCCGCGCACCGGAGATTCGATCTCACGGTCAATCTTTTCTGCAATACTTATCGGAGCACGCCAGCTTCGCACCTCTATGCGGCCTTGACAGCATTCTCCGTACGCACGGTTTCAGCCGGTAGCGGCGAGAGGCGAGTGAACGACCTCGCCAATCGTCAGACGTTAACCCGCCGCTCTCAATCCTGTGTGCAGGGCCAGCACAAACCCCACGCAGCTATTGACATCAAATTCCGGCTTCACCGAGCTTCCCACCAACTACGGCGTGATGAGGGATGATACGTGGACGAGAAAAAGAACAACCCCCGCGATTTCGACCTGACGACGCCGAATATTCGTCTGCCGCACAACGCTGCCCGGCCACCCGAACGCCCGTCGCCGCAGTCCGATGACTTCGACCGCGATTCGGCAAACACGCCCTATCCTAAAGAACAGAGACCGAATCCTTCCGCACCGCCGCGGAGTAACTCCTTTGACCTGACGATGGTCAACCTGACGATGCCTCACACGGACGAGGACGAAGAGGAGATTCCGCCGCCCCCCCGGCAGCAGCAGCCGCTGGCCAAGCCGCAGCCCGCCATCCGCCCGGCGTCCAGGCCGACGGCGCCGGTCGTCGCCGCCACCACGGCGCTACCACCCCAACGCCGCGTCCCGGTGTGGGCGTGGCTGCTCGGTGGCGGAGTTGCGACGATCATCCTGGCGGCAGCGGCGGTGGTCGTCTACTGGGTCGTGACCTATGACCCAGCATTCACGTTGAAGGTGATTAACGCGCCGCCGGGGAGCCGCGTGTTCGTCGACGGCATCGACCGCAACGGCGTCCCGCAGGCTGACGGCACCGTCCTCGTCAAGGGGCTGAAGGCGGACGAGCAGCGCGAGATTCGCGTCGCACGCGACGGTTATAAAGAGTGGACGACCGCCGTCGAGGGCGCGGGCGGCGAGGTTAAAGAGATCAGAGTAAGCATGCCTTTGCTGGTCGTCGAGCCTGATGCGGAGATTGACTACAATGGCCGGATGGTGCTCGTCCCCGACGGCCCGTTCGAGATGGGCGACGATAGCCACAACCCGGACGAACGACCGATGCACACGGTCGAGCTTCCCGCTTATTACATCGACAAGTACGAAGTGACCAACGAGCAGTATAAGAAATTCTGCGACGCGACGAACTGCGACCCGCCGGTCAACCCACACTGGGACCCGCAGTATTACGAAAGCAACCCGCGCATGCCGGTGATCGGCATCAGCTTCGCCGAAGCGCTGGCCTACGCTCGATGGGCGAATAAACGACTGCCGACCGAACAGGAATGGGAGAAGGCCGCGTCGTGGGACCCCAGGGCGCGAGAGAAAAGGCAGTGGCCGTGGGGCAATCAGTCCGACCCGGAGCGCGCCAATATGTTCTCGGAACACCCGACGGATGTCGGCCAGTACCTCGGCGGCGTGAGTTTCTATGGCGTCCACGACATGGCCGGGAACGCGCGCGAGTGGGTCGATGCGTTTTACCAGCGCTACCCCGAAAGCACCCTCTCCGACCCGAACTTCGGGAAGAACGTGCGCGTCGTCCGGGGCGGCGACTTCAGGGCGAAGGAGAATAACTCGCGCACGACCAAGCGCACGCCGATCCCGCCTGAATTTAAGACGAAGCCGGAGGATACAAGCACCCTCAATAGTTCCCTGATCGGATTTCGTTGCGCGGTGTTGGCCAACGATCAGAAGTTGCAAGCCTTCCGTCAGCAGACACGAAAGAAGTAGAGACTCTTTTACGGGGTTGGCCCCACCGCTTCATCAGCCCTCAACCGCCCCGCGCGCCGAACGCAAAGCCGCGGGCACATGACCGTCGTTCATCTATCAATCCCTGGGTCCGTCCATCAACCTTGTGAGGTATTACCATGAGTTTCAAACCGTTCAACCTACGCTGCGTGGTCGTCATCGTCGGCGCACTCCTCTTCTCCTCCGCCGCTGGCCGCACGGTGTATGCGCAGGGCGGCGATTCGCCGACTTGGAATGTGGGCAAGGTCGCCCCGCCCAAGCCGAAGGCGACCCCTCGACCAAAGCCGGCGGCGACGCGTCCGAGGCTGCCGCGCTCGTCCCCTCCTGTGCGGCAGCCGACCGGCCCGCTCTACTCTCTTCAGTATCGCATCCTGAAAGTCGAGCCGAACGGGTCGCAGGCCGAAGTCAACACGCTATCGACCTTCAACCCCGGCGACCGGCTGCGCTTCGCGCTCAAGTCAACAGAAGACGGCTTCGTCTATATCGTCCATCAGGCCGATCCCGAACAGCCCGGCAAGCTGGTCTTTCCCGACACCAACATCAACGGCGGGCAGAACATGATTCGGAAGGGGGAGAACTTCGTCGTCCCGCTCAGTTGTTCGGGCGCGGCGGCCAAGAACTGTCTGTACGAAGTTGACTCGCGTAGCGGGCAGGAGAATTACGTCATCATCTTCAGCCGCTCGGCGACGCTCGACCTTCCAAGAGACGCGACCGACGCCAGCGGCGACATCAAAGCGCAGGCCCTCCAAAAATTGTGGACGGCCTCAGACCTGCGAAGCGGCCAGCCCCAGCAGGGTGACACCACCTTCGCGGTGCGTCATACCAGCGGGAGCGTGCGCAAGAGCGATCAGATCGTCATCCGCTATCTGATTAGAAAAAAGGGAATGGCCGAGTCCGGAGCGAATAATTAGTCAGGCCGCAGGCGACGGGCACGAACATACCGCGCGACCCTGTCACATCACAGACAGGGTCGCGCGATGTTTTCTGCCGCACGCTCACCCGTTCAATCAACCGACCTGCCTTCGGGCGCGTCGATTCAACGGGTGACTGACGACCCGTCGTGTCGGTCAACAATTTTCCGCGGGAGGTCAGTTTGCCAATGCCGCTTGCCGAATTAACTGTCACCCAGCCCGGTCAGAGACCTTTGAAGATGGAGGTCTCCGATGGTCTCATCTCGATTGGTCGGAGGCCGGATAACGTCGTCTGTCTGGCCGAGGACACAAACGTTTCCAAGTATCATGCGGTGATTGAGGGGCGCGGTGACAGCTACTGGGTGAGTGACCTGGGGAGCAGCAACGGAACGACCGTCAACGGAGTCGAGGTCAGGACGGAGCACAGAATCGAGAACGGCGATGTGATTAGCGTCGGCGGAAGCAGCACCGTCGAGTTCCGACTCCTCGACCCGTTGCCCCACGCTGTAGTACGCCCTTCGTCTGAGCCGCGACCTTCGCCCAGCGGCAGTGAAACCAGCGCCAATTCGCCGCCCGCGAAGTCGCCGAACGCGCCGCCGAAGACCGGCGGGCTGTCGTTAGTGATGGTCGCGGGCGTCGTGGGCGGGCTGATTGTGACCGGGGCCATTATCGCCGTGCTGTTCGGCAGCGGCGTGCTCGGCGGCACGTCAAGCGCGCCAAAGGAAAAGCCGAGGAGTGAAAACGGCCCCGGCCAATCAGGCGACGCGCCGCCCGCAGCACGTGACGTTAACGGTGCGGGCGACGACGACTCCACCGCAACTGAGGTCGATCAGTCGGAGGTTGATGAACCAACGGACTCATCCGCATCAACTTCCGACCCTGAGTTCATGGCCGGAATCGCGGAGGATAACGA